>JAYSXB010000114.1:0-11914 GCA_043717775.1 Arenimonas sp. | reverse complement strand
GTGATTTCAATGCGCAACTGGTGGTGCAAGCCAGCACCGATTTACAGCAATGGCAGCATTTGACTACGGCTTCGATTGTGTCATTGCAACAGGACGGCCAACGCTTGCAGCGTTTGCAGGTAGAGTTGCCGGGTAGTAGTGCAAAATATTTGCGCGTGCAAAGTCTTGATGCACCCGCAGGCTTAATCATTTCAGGCTTTAAGTTGAAACAACGGCCTTTTGGTGTCGTTAAATCGCCGCCATTGCAGTGGTTTCAGGCCAGTTTTATTAAAAAAGACGGCCGTGGTTTTGTCTATGAATTACCGGCGCGTATTTCGCCGGAACAGTTCAATATCGAATTAAAAAATACCAATTCGATTGCACAATTTTCTGTTTCGGCACGTCAAAACGAACCCGATTACTGGCAAGCACAAAGTAGTCTGACGGTATTTCGATTACGCGCCGCCGGCGTGTCGCTCGACAATGAAGCCAACGGCCTGCAAACCGGGCGATTGCGTTACTGGCGGATTGAATCCAATACCGATATCAATGAAGCTCCTTTACTGAAGTTTTCTTATCGGCCTGAGCAGTTTCTTTTATTGACCCATGGTGCAGGACCGTATGTTATTGCCGCTGGCAGCATGAAAGCAAAGCGTGACCAATACCCTCTCGATATTTTGATTAGCCAGGTAAAACAGAATCAAGGACAAGACTGGAAACCGACAGAAGTGACTCTGGGCAAAGCCACAAAAATCATTGGCAATATGGAAGACATCAGCAAAGCCCCGACCGATTGGCGCAATATTATTTTATGGTCGGTATTGTTGATTGGCGCAGGTGCAGTAGTGCTGATGGTGTTGAAATTATTGAGCCAGCCGCCGAAAAACATCACGTAGGAGGGCCCTCTGGGCCCGAAAGGTCTGCGATGATTTTTGATTGTCGTCGCAGGTTTTTCGCGCCTAAAGGACGCTCCTACGTCCGAAATAAAAACGGCTCACAATTGTGAGCCGTTTTTTTCATTGCAGCAAAATCAGAATCTATAGTTGATGCCGATACGAATGGTGTCGTAATCAAAGTCTTGATGAAAGCTTTCACTGTAAGTGGGGAAATTGGCATTACGAAATGTTGTCGTGTAGTTAACATCGCCGCCGTTGACTCTTAAGTATTCCAAGCGGCCACTCCAGTTACTACCAAATTTGTGCTCAACGCCAACGCCCCAAACCGTGCTGCTGAAGTTTTCTGAAGCTCTGCCGACTTTACTGTAGCCACCGCTGCTCACCAGATCAGATCCAAAATCTACCGATGTCCAAGACCAGCCACCGGTGACATACACCATGGTGTTGTCAAAGGCATAGCCAAACTTTGGACGTATTGAATACGAATGGTCAGCATCAACGCTATTGCCAAAAGCATAGGTAACCGCAATTGGGCTTACGATGGGCGCAGTTTGTCGAACTTCGTCCATATTCAGTTTGTTGTAATCGGCTTCTATTCCGAACACAAAGTTATTATCAAATTGATGGTCATAACCAAATTGAAATCCGTAACTGGTGCCGCTTGGGCTTTGATCAGCGGCAGAGTTGTTGGTGATGAAATCACGTGTTGCTTGTGATTCACCTGACCAGCTGCCACCCAGAGTCACTCTAGATGCCGAATCGCCGCTAGCACTACCTATATTGCCGCCAATATAGAAACCGGTCCAATCACCGTCTGCAGCGAATGAAGTGCTAGAAAATAAACCAGCAATAGCTAAGGCAATTAATTTTTTATACATTACATGATCCTCAATAAGGGGTGGAAGTCAGCTTACCCGTAAGTAGGCGTTTTAAGACTGACATTGAGGTTAACGTGCAACGAAGAAAAATCCGGACAGTTTTACTGACTACTAGGTAAATATCTGTTTAACAAATAGTCATTCAGTTTTATTAAATACCAATAATTGCGGGTCAATCCGCACCTTCAACCAATTCATACCCCAGTGCATATGCGGGCCGGTCGCACGCCCGGTCGCACCTACAAGGCCAATAATCTGGCCTTGTTCGACGCGGTCTCCTACTTTTACGTCCAGCCGCGAGAGGTGTAGAAAATTCGAGCTAATGCCCATGCCATGATCAATCAGAACAGTGCCGCCAGTTAGATATAAATCAGGATTCGCAAAAGTAATTATTCCCCCGGCAGGCGCTTTAATCGGCGTGCCTTTTACGGCAGCCACATCCATACCCGAGTGCCAGGATTTTGGGGTTCCGTTATAAATCCGCTGGCTGCCATAGACACCGCTGACGCGGCCTTCCACGGGCCAAATAAATTTTATATCGAAATCCCGACGATCATCATTACGTAATCGTGCTGCCACCACTTCAGCTTGTTCTTGTTCAATTCTTGCAGCAATTTCTGGGGGTGGGGTAACGGTATCTTGCGGAACACCATTAATATTTTCGATATTAAATTGGCGAGCAGTAATCGATATTTTTCGATGAAGCACTTCGCCACTACGAAGGCGAATGTGCAGTAGTTTCGGCAGTACTTCATCACGACCTATACCAAAAACCATAAGCCCGTTATCCGCCACTTTTAGCCGGGTTACGCTTGGGTTGTTGCCGGTATTTGCTATTGCTTCATCCAAAATTTCAACTGTACTTCCAACGGGAATATGGGCAATAACAAGACTGCCTTGAGTCACATTCGTTGGCATTTCAATCATAGTATTTTGGACAACAGGTGTACTGGTTTTTGTCCCAGTATTGCTGGCACAGGCCGTGAATCCTGATATTGCGGCAATCAATAACAATCGCCTCATCTTGAAAACCTCAAGCGTTGGCCTTGTGGACTGCCCACCAAGCGGGCGCCATCATAAGCCAGCTCTCCATTAACGAAAGTGGCGGCGACTTTGGCATTGAAATGCTCGCCTTCAAAGGGCGACCAGCCGCATTTGCTCAGCACTTTATCGCGAGTAATAGCGGTGCCGGCATTGGGGTCAACCAGTACTAAATCCGCAAAAAAACCTTCGCGTAAAAAGCCGCGTTCCTGGATGCCAAAACGCAGGGCAGGGTTGTGGCAAATTTTTTGGATGAGGTGCGGCAGGCTGAAATGGCCGTCACGAACTTTTTGCAACGCCACTACCAGAAAGTCTTGCACCAAGGGTAAACCCGACGGTGCCTTGTCATAAGGCAATTGTTTTTCAGCAAGCGTATGTGGTGCGTGGTCAGTGGCAAGCACATCGATTCTGTCTTCGGCAATCGCGTGTAATAGAGCATCACGGTCGCTCGCTTCTTTTATCGCGGGGTTGCATTTGATGAAATTGCCAAGCCGGAAATAATCATTACGGGCAAAATGTAGAAAATGCACACAGGTTTCCGCAGTAATTTGTTTGCCAACAACCGGCCCCGGCGCGAATAGTAATAATTCCTCGGCGGTGCTGATATGCAGTACATGTAACGGTGTGCTGTGTTTTTTCGCCAGTGAAATAGCAAGTTTGGTGGATTTGATGCAGGCTTCGCGCGAACGGATTTCGCCATGAAGATCGACCGGAATATTGTCGCCATAAATGGCGCGCGCCTTTGCCATTTCGGCATCAATCATCGGTGTGTCTTCGCAGTGCGTGATGATCGGCACTGGCGTATACGAAAAAATAGCATTCAAAATATCGGGGTCATCGACCAGCATATTGCCAGTCGATGCTCCCATGAAAATTTTCAGACCGGGCGTGGTTTTTGGATCGATACGTTTTATGGCTTCAAGATTGTCGTTACTGGTGCCGAAATAGAAACCAAAATTGGCGCGTGAACGACCTGCTGCTCGGTGGTATTTGTCTTCAAGGGCGTCATTGTCCAAGACCGGCGGTTTGGTATTGGGCATTTCGAGATAGCTAGTAACACCTCCTGCAACGGCCGCTGCTGGCTCACTGCTCAAATCGCCCTTGTATTCAAACCCGGGCTCACGAAAATGCACCTGGGCATCAATCACGCCCGGGAATAGCCAGCGGCCTTTGACATCGAGCACTTTTTCATCAGCACGAGTAAACAGATGCGGCGCAATGGCGGCGATTCGTTGATCGCGAATACGCAGGTCGCCGCTAAATTCGCGACCTTCGTTGACCATGCGCGCGTTCTGGATCAACAAATTAGTCATGTTTGTGCCTGCAATTAAAATGTTCTGGGACGGGATCAAGGCCTCCAGGATTGAAGGGATGGCAGCGCAATAGCCTTCGCGCACCAAGGTAGCATCCACGCCATACGCCGAACTTTTCGACCGCTTCCATGGTATAGCTAGAACAGCTAGGATAGAACCTGCAGCGCTGGCCTAATAGTGGACTAATCAATAGCTTATAGCCACGAAGTAGAAGCAGGATGAAGGATTTAGCTAACTGTGAAATCATGTGATGTAGTTTAAGCTTGATGTGAATTGAGGACTAGGCTATAACACGCCGCCTTTTATGGCTCAAGGATTGAGAGGAATTGCCCCCGTGGCCGCAAAAAAAATCGTAAAGAAAGCTGCTAAACCAGCCCCCAAAAAAGCCGCTAAACCAGCCCAAAAGTTGGTCAAAGCGAAACCCGTTGCCAAACCTATTGTAAAGGCCGCCGCAAAAAAACCTATTGCAAAAGCACCTGTAAAGAAGCTTGCCGTAGTTAAAAAGCCGGTAAAGAAAGCAGCACCCGCTAAAAAACCGGTTGCCAAACCCGTCGCCAAGCCGGTCAAAAAAGTAGCAAAGCCTGCACCAAAGACTGAGCCGGCTAAAAAAGTCGTTGCCAAAGTAGTGGCCAAGCCAGTCCCAAAAGCGGTTAAGCCAGCCGTCAAAACTGTCGCCAAGCCCGTATCAAAATTGGCCCCGGTCAAGAAAGCTGCGCCCGCTCCGGCTGCTAAACAGACTGTAAAGCCCGCGCCAGCGCTGGCTAAAAAAGCCGATGTTAAAAACACAGAAGTCAAAAAGGTTGAAGTTATTATTCCAGCTGCTAAACCAACAGAAAAAGTGGCGGCTCCTGCTGCCAAGTCACCCGCGAAAGGCAAAAAGTCAGCGGTCGTTGTTCCCGTCGTGGTTCCGGTGCCTGCACCTAAACGCGACATCGGCGTGCGCGCAGGCTATGTCAAACCCGCCAAGCCTCGTCAGGAACGCATGAAGCTCGCAACTGCCATTGAGCGCGTGAACTTGCCCGAAGGTTATAAACCTTCGCACAAAGAAGAGTACATGAGCGCTTCGCAAATCGAATATTTCCGCCAGCGTTTGCTGCAATGGAAAAACGATTTGATTGAAGAGTCCAAGCAAACCATCGAAAACCTGAAAGAAGAAGTACGTGATGTAGGCGATGAAGCCGAACGCGCCACTCGCGAAACAGAAAACTCGCTGGAACTACGTACTCGTGACCGTTACCGCAAACTGATCAATAAAATCGACAGCACATTGAAACGTGTTGACGACGGCACCTACGGTTATTGCGTGGATACCGGCGAAGAAATTGGTCTGGAACGTCTGGAAGCCCGCCTCACCGCCGAACGCACATTGGATGCGCAAGAGCGTTGGGAACATTTGCAAAAACAAATGGGTGACTAGTTGTTTGCTCTGATTTTGTTTTACGAAAAGCCCCGCAACGCGGGGCTTTTTTATTGCGTTCTATTGTGGGAGCTGGTTTACCAGCGATCAAATGTTGAATTCGCGAACAAGCTGAAAGTTTCAATCGCTGGTAAACCAATACGTAGGTCGGGCCCTGGCCCGACGCTTTTAAAGATTGCGATGATGTTTGTAGCTCGTAGGCTGGAACCATTACAGGTGGCACACCGTTAGTGATTCCACCACAGATTGCGATGGTGTTTGGTGGATACCGCATAGAGCGCGGGATCCACCCTACGATATTATTTTGAATGCGGCTTACGGCCCTTGCCCGACGCTTTTAAAGATTGCGATAAAGTTTGTCGAGCGAGAGCCGACGCTTTTTACCATTGCGATGAGCCAGCTCGTAGGGTGGAACCACTAAGAGGTGGCACACCGTTAGTGATTCCACCACAGAATGCGATGGTGTTTGGTGGATACCGCATAGAGCACGGGATCCACCCTACGATCAAAACATCGCATCGCGCAATTTGTACCAAGCCATGGCGGCGACCAACATTGGTGTACGAAAGACTCGGCCACCGGGGAAGGGCAGGTGTTTTATTTTTTCGAAAATATCCAGACGTGAAGCCTGTCCACGAATCGCTTCGCCAATGACTCGTCCGGCCAAACCGGTAGCGGCGATGCCGTGGCCCGAGAAGCCTTGGGCAAAATAAATATTCGAGCCCAAGCGTCCCCAGTGGGGTGCGCGGTTAGCACTGATATCAACATAACCACCCCAAACATATTCAAACTTCAGGTTTTTAAGCTGGGGGAAAACGCGAGTCATACGACTAGTCATAACGCCGCGCAAATTCGGTGGCGGTAATGTTGAATAGCTGGCACGGCCACCGAATAAAATCCGGTGATCGGCACTCATGCGGAAATAATCCAGCGCCCAGTTGATATCGGCCACTGCCATATCGTTTTTAATCAATGCGCGTGCCTGTGATTCGCCAAGCGCTTCACTGGCGCCGATGTAAGTGCCGACCGGCATGATTTTGCTATCAAGTTCTGGTGCAATGCCATGCACATAGGCATTGCCCGCCAGCACGGCGTAGTCGCACTGCACCTGACCTGTAAGCGTTTTGAAAACAGGTTTGGCGCCGCGCTGTAAAGAAATTACTTCAGAGGCTTCAAATATCTTGACGCCCAGCGACAAGGCTGCACGAGCAAGGCCTTGCGTGTATTTCAAGGGATGCAGATGGCCGCTTTTATCATCGTATAAACCACCGATGTAGCGATCAGAAGCGAGTTGTTCTTTTAATTGTGATTCGCTCCACCAGCTTGTTTTATAGGAAAAATTATTTTCCATATCCGTTTGCCAACTCTTTAATTCGGTGATGTGTCTTGGCTTGATAGCCACATGCGCATGGCCGGCGCGCCAATCACAGTCGATGGCATATTTTTCGCAGCGCTCATGGATAATTCTTAAGCCTTCCAGCGAAAAATCAAAGAGTTTCCGGGAATCTTCAATGCCGATCATCGAGGTAATTTTGTGTTGATCACAACCAAAACCGAAAATCGCCTGGCCACCACTGCGACCCGATGCGCCCCAGCCGACGCGTTGCGATTCCAGTACCATAACTTTCAGACCGGCTTCGGCGCACTCAATCGCGGTCGATAACCCGGTAATGCCCGCGCCTAAAATGCAGACATCTGCCACTTCATCATCGAGCAATGAAGGCTGCTCAGGAAATTCCGGCACGCTGGCAGCATACCAGGAATTTACATGGGCATGTTTTTTCGACATAAGAAAACGACGCGATTAAACCGCGCGCAAATACCATTCGTATTCGAGCGTAGTAACCTGCGTGTAGAAGGTACGCATTTCTTTCAGTTTTTGCTGACCGAATATATGACGGAATTTTTCACCGAAAGTTGTAGCTATAAAGTCACTCGCCATAAAATCATCGATAGTGTCGCGCCAGAACAAGGTGCGCTGCTCGGTTTGTTCGTAAGCATTGCCGACAATGGCTGGGCCGGGATCAAACTTGTTTTCCATGCCATACAAAATGCCGGCCAAGACAGCCGCCGTGACTAGGTAGGGGTTGGCATCGGCACCCGAAATACGGTGTTCTATCCTCATATTCTCCGGGTCGCTATGTGGGATTCGCATCGCAACAGTGCGGTTATTGAAGCCCCAACAATCATTCAATGGCACGAAGGCATTTAATACAAAACGGCGATAACTATTGGCATGTGGTGCAAACATCAGCATGCAGTCTTTTGAAGATTTTTGCATGCCGCCAATGGCATGGCGCATCACATCGGCAGGTTTTTCGGGTGTGCCGGCAAAAATATTTTTGCCGTCTTTATCTAGCACACTTACATGGATATGCATGCCGCTACCGGCTTGATCGACAAAAGGTTTTGCCATAAAACTGGCCAGCAGGTTTTGCTGCGAAGCAATTTCCTTGATTACGCGTTTGAGCATGATCGAATCATCGCAGGCGAGCAGGGCGTCTTTGCGATGCTTCAGATTGATTTCAAATTGCCCAGGCGCATATTCGGCAACGGCGGTGTCGGCCGGGATATGTTGTGCGCGGCAAGCATCGGTGACGGCATCGGTAAAGCCCTGATAATCATTCAGGTCTTCCATATAATAAACCTGCGTGGTGGTGTTGCGTTCACCGGTGGCCGGATTGATCGAGGTTTTTGGGCGACCGTCTTTATGCAAATTTTTGTCGAGTAAATAAAATTCCAGTTCGACGGCAACGACAGGGGTGAGTCCTTTTGCAATGAAGCGATCCAGCACGCGTTTCAATACTTCGCGTGGATTGGCTTCAAACATTTCGCCGCCGCCATCTTCCATGCCCAAAAGAACCTGCGCCATCGGTTTTTTCTGCCAGGGGATAATCTTCAAGGTGCCTGGAATGGGGCGGCAAATTCGATCTTCGTCGCCAATGTCATAGCCCAAGCCGGTTTCTTCGACGGTATTGCCGGTGATGTCGGTGGCGATCAATGACATCGGCAAACAAACACCATTGGCATAGACTTTTTCAAGTGCATCGCGGGTAATGCGTTTGCCACGCAGAAGGCCGTTCATATCGGGCAGCAGTAGATCGATCATTTCGCAGCCAGCGATTTGCTGCAATTCGGCGGCATCGTCATCAGGAAGAGGGTAGGAATTCATAGGCAGGGCATCGTGGTAGGTCCAAACTGAATACTATCAGAGGATGTTTGGCCTGTAAAAAATACTCAACGGCTGGGGTTTAATTACGGCTGGAAAATATCTAATAAAGTTGCGGCAGCGCAGCAAAACGCCGAAATAGAAGGCTTTAGACTAGTTTCGCAGTTATTGGACTCTCATCGCCTGTTGATAAAATAAAACAGTCCGGTTATGGTTCAAGGGCTTTACGCGGAGGCACTATGCATCGAAGACCGCTGGTAATTGTCCCGGCTGATCGAAAAATAATGGGCCAACACGCTTACCATTCGGCTGGCGAGAAATACTTGTCCGCTTTGGTTTCGGGTGCCGATGTTATTCCCTTTATTTTGCCCAGCCTTTCGCCGACCTTAGCTTTGCGTGAAATACTGGAATCGATAGACGGTTTATTTCTAACCGGCGCGTACTCAAACATCGAACCGCATCATTATTCCACTGAAGCGAGTTATGAGGGCAATTTGCACGACCAGCATCGTGATGAAAATAGTTTGCCGATTATTGCATTAGCTATTGATATGCAGATTCCGGTCTTTGCAGTTTGTCGTGGATTCCAGGAAGCCAACGTTGCACTTGGTGGCAGCTTGCATCAAAAAGTACATGAGGTTTCTGGATTGAATGATCATCGTGAAAACACTGATGATGATTTAGATCAGCAATATACTGATTCACATCCAATAAGCTTGGTGTCGGATGGCTTATTGGCGAGGTTGGCAGGCAAGTCCGAAGTCATGGTCAATTCCCTGCATGGGCAGGGCATCAAGGATTTGGCCGATAATTTAAAAATTGAAGCGACCGCGCCCGATGGTTTGATCGAAGCGGTGTCATTAAAGTCTTCGCATCCGTTTTTTTTAGCGGTACAGTGGCATCCAGAATGGAAGCTGGGTGAGAATCCTTTTTACCTGAGTCTTTTTCAAGCGTTTGGCCGAGCTTGTCTGGCCCGCAACAGCCAACGGAAACCTTTATGAGTCGCAAAAAAAATAGTGAGAAACCATTAAACGCCGAGCAGCAGGAAAGCTCGCTGAAGCGATGGTTAAAAGAACGAAGAATTACCGAAGTAGAATGCTTGGTGCCCGATATGACCGGCAACGCTCGTGGAAAAATTATTCCAGCGGCAAAGTTTTCGCATGATTATGGAACGCGATTGCCCGAAGGCATTTTTGTTACCACGGTAACGGGTGATTATCCCGATGCTTATTATGAATTGGTCGCACCATCGGATTCCGATATGTATTTACGGCCCGACGCCGATACCGTTCGCATGGTGCCATGGGCCACAGACCCCACTGCGCAAGTCATTCACGATTGTTTTACCCGCGATGGCAGGCCACATGATTTAGCACCACGCAATGTATTGCGCAATATTCTTGCCTTGTATGAAGCCAAAGGCATGAAGCCCATTGTGGCGCCGGAGCTTGAATTTTTTCTCGTTCAAAAAAACACTGATCCTGATTTTCCATTGCAGCCACCAGCCGGACGCTCGGGCCGACCTGAAACAGCAAGGCAGTCGTATTCGATCGATGCGGTGAACGAGTTCGATCCCATTCTCGATTTGATGTACGACTATGCTGAAGAAATGGAGTTGGACGTTGACACCCTGATTCACGAATCGGGTGCTGCGCAGCTCGAAGTTAATTTCGTGCATTCCGACCCTATGTCGCGTGCCGACCAAGTATTTCTATTCAAACGTACGATGCGTGAAGCCGCGCTAAGACACGGCATCTATGCGACTTTCCTGGCCAAGCCGATGGAAAACGAGCCCGGCAGTGCGATGCATATCCATCAAAGCATGCTCGATGCCAAAACCGGGAAAAATTTATTCGCCGGGAAAAAAGAAAACCAGCATAGCGAGCTGTTTAAAAATTATTTAGGTGGCTTGCAGAAATATGTTCCGATGGCGATGCCATTTTTTGCACCGAATGTGAATTCTTATCGACGCCTGGCGGTTGGTGATGTTGCACCTATTAATGTGCAATGGGGCTTCGATAATCGGACATGTGGTCTGCGAGTGCCCATGGACTCCTTGGAAAATACGCGGGTCGAAAGCCGTTTTGCCGGCTCCGATGCCAATCCCTACCTTGCCATGGCGGCGACCTTGGCCTGCGGTTATCTCGGCATCATCGAAAAGCTGAAACCGACCGAACCACTCACCACCAGCGCACAAGACAAGGGCTATGAATTGCCACGCAGTCTTGAAGAGTCCTTGAAATGGTTACGTGCTTGCGAACCTTTGCAGAATTTAATGGGCGAGCGATTCGTCAATGCCTATATTCATGTTAAGGAAAAAGAATATCAAACGTATTTTCGCGTGATCAGTTCATGGGAACGTGAGTTCCTTCTGCTGAATGTTTAAGGTGATTGAGAATGTATGTTCCCAAACATTTTGAAGAAACGCGCATTGATGTTTTACATGCCATGATTCGAGCAAATCCGCTCGCGACCCTGGTTACCTTGGTCGATACGCAATTGAACGCCAACCATATTCCCATGGTGTTGGACGCGGGGTCCGGTATTTTGCGCGCCCACATTGCACGGGCTAATTCTTTGTGGAGAACCTTCAACGAAAATATTGGCTGTATGGCCATTTTTCAGGGACCGATTAGTTATATTTCACCCTCGTATTATCCAAGTAAAAAAATAAGCGAGAGAGTGGTGCCGACCTGGAACTACGCGGTGGTGCACGTTCATGCAAAACTTAAAGTCATTGATAATGCGGCCTGGATATTAAATCAAATTAATACCTTGACTCAGCAACAAGAGGCGGCTCGCGAGCAGCCATGGAAAGTATCAGACGCGCCCGCCGATTATGTGGATCAATTAGTGGGCGCTTTGATTGGATTGGAGCTCTGTATCGAGAGAATCGAAGGAAAATGGAAAGTGAGTCAAAACCAGTCGCCGTTGGATCATCAGGGCGTGATAGACGGCTTGACGCGTGAAGGCACGCAGCATGCCGACATGATGGCGTCACTAGTAAAATCAGCACGTAATTAAATAATCGATTTGAAACCAAGGGTGGCTATGGATCAACATGATTTACAGGCTTTGCAACAGCTCGATGCCGCGCATCATATCCATCCATTTAATGATAATGCGGCCTTAGCAAAAAAAGGTACTCGAATATTGACCCGAGGCGAGGGCTGTTATGTCTGGGATGCTGAAGGCAATAAAATGCTGGACGCCTTTGCCGG
>JAYSXB010000113.1:0-4637 GCA_043717775.1 Arenimonas sp. | reverse complement strand
TGGTAGTCAACAAAAGAGTATTTAAATGAGTGTCTTACCCTTAGGTACCCGCCGCCGTTTAATGAAGCACCCTTTCGGTTGGATTGCTGCCGGTTTCGGCGCCGGTTTTTCACCGAAAGCACCTGGCACGGTCGGTAGCTTATTTGCACTGGTGCCTTGGTATTTTTTGATGCGCGATTTGCCGATAGGGTTTTATCTCGGCGTGCTGCTGATCAGTTTTATGATCGGCGTCTGGGCATCCAGCTGGGCGATTGATCAAACCAAAATCGAAGACCCTTCATTGGTCGTTTGGGATGAGTATGTCGGCATGTGGATAACACTTTTTTTGGCACCTGCAGGCTGGCTGTGGATGCTGGCCGCTTTTGTGTTGTTCCGTTTTTTCGATATTCTGAAACCCTGGCCAGTCAGTTGGGCCGATCAAAAACTGCATGGCGGTTTTGGCGCCATGCTCGACGATGCATTGGCCGGTGTGTACGCGTTCCTGTGTTTGCAACTAGCCGCCTATTTTTTCGCGTAGGAGCGTCCTTTAGGCGCGAATGGTCTGCGACAATGATCGAAATCTGCGAAATTCTCCGGGCCTAGAAGGCCCTCCTACCAAAGCGTGTTCGTAGGAGCGTCCTTCAGGCGCGATTGGCCTGCGACAATAATCAAAACCTGCGAGATTTTTCGGGCCTAGAAGGCCTCCTACCGAAGCGTGTTTGTAGGAGCGTCCTTTAGGCGCGAAAAGTTTGCGATAGAGCCGCTCGCGCCTAAAGGCGCTCCTACGGTAATGACAAAACGTCTGCGACCCGCTTTTTCAATTCAGGAACAACTTCGGATTCAAACCATGGATTTTGGTTAAACCAAATCGTATTGCTGGGATTTGGATGAGGCAATGGAAAATAACGCGGCGCATAATCGGCGAAAGATTGCACCGTTTCGGTCAGGGATTTTTTACGTTGCTCGCCAAGAAAATAGGCTTGCGCATGGTGCCCGATCAGTAGAACCAGTTTCACTTCGGTCAATAAGGGGAATAATTGTGGGTGCCAGGTCTGCACGCATTCGGGGCGTGGCGGTAGTTCACCCGATTCGCCGCGGCCGGGGTAGCAAAACCCCATCGGTACCGCAGCAATATCGGCCTGTTGGTTAAACTTGTTTTTATCCATGCCGAGCCAATCACGCAAACGCATGCCGGTCGCGTCGCTCCAGAGTTGGCCATTGCCTTGCACCATGGCAGATGGCGCCTGGCCGACAATTAAAAGTTTTGCCGATGCACTTACACGAAAAACCGGCTTCGGGCTGAGCGGCAAATGCGCTTCGCAGATTCGGCAGTCGCGAATTTGTTGCGATAAGGAGTCGAGTTCCGATAAAACACGATTCATGACGGCAACACTTTGCCCGGATTCAAAATATCCAGCGGGTCCATGCAGCGTTTTATGTCGCGCATTAGGGCAAGGGTGGGGGCGTCTATTGCCTGTGTCATGAAATCCCGCTTGGCTAAACCAATGCCATGTTCACCCGATAATTGCCCGCCTAAATTTATTGTGCAAGTAAACACTTGTGACATCGCTGCCACAGCGCGTTCAGATTCAGACGAGTTCTTTTTGTCATACAAAATATTGACGTGAACATTGCCATTGCCGATGTGTCCGAAACAGATAATTTTTAATGCGTGTTGAACGGCAATGGCTGCCACTTGCCGACATAGTGCAGGTACTTGTGATACCGGCACCACAACATCCTCATTAATTTTTCCCGAACTAATCGTCCGCAATAAAGGTGAAAGTGCCTTACGTGCTGCGAGCAACTCGTCGATTTCATCTTGATGGCGCGCACTGCGAATTTCGATACAGCCTGCATTGCGAGCAACACGTTCCAGTGCTGATGAAGCAAAGGGCAAAGTATCAACATCGCCATCGGCTTCAATAATTAACATCGCGCCACATTGCATTAATTCGATGCCCGCCTGTTCGCGAACCAAACGCACACATTCGGCATCGAGAAATTCCAGCATCGATGGAATGGTAGGTTGCGACATAATGCCGGCAACTGCCTGTGCGGCGCTTTCTACATCGCGATATAAGGCACGCAGAATTTGCCGTTGCGCAGGTAGCGCACTGAGCTTCAAGCTAGCTTCGACAATCAGGCCGAGCGTTCCTTCCGAACCAATAAGCAGACGTGATAAATCATAACCACTGGAAGATTTAGTCACCGCTGCACCGCAATGAATCATGTCGCCGGTGCCGGTAATAGCCGTGACCGCCAAAACATTGTCGCGACTCGCACCGTACTTCACTGCGCGCGGTCCACCGGCATTGCAGGCAAGATTGCCACCGATACTGGAATACGCTGCACTGGTCGGGTCTGGTGGCCAAAATAAGCCAAGTGGTTTTAACGCTGCCTGCAAATCACCATTCAATACACCGGGCTCGACAATGGCAACACGATCACCCGCGCGAATTTCAAGAATACGATTCATGCGCTCAAAACTAACAACAATACCGCCATTAATCGGAACCGATGCGCCAGTAGTATTGGTACCGCGGCCACGTGCGACCAGTGGTGTTTTGTATTCGCGGCAAAGTTGAACTAGCGCTTGCACCTGTTGTTTAGTGGTCGGTAAAACCACAGCTTGCGGCATGGCTTGGCGGCGCGAATTGTCCGAGCCATAAGCCAGACATTCGGAAGCATCAAACAGGCAGGCGTCGGCAGAAAATAATTTCTGCAATGATTGTTGCAAATGTTTATCCAGCGATGACATTAATAGCCATCCAGATTGAAAGCGGCTTTTATCCACTCAATCCGGAATGCCTCCTGATGCCAATCCATGGCGACCACATCGAAACGACAAGCGGCATTCGCCCATTGCTTGTGGCTCGAAAGCCAGGCCTGCGCTGCATTAGCCATCTTTTTTTGTTTTGAGCTTGTTACCGAGGCGATCCCGCCACCAAAACTTTGATTGCGGCGAAAACGAACTTCGACGAAAACCAATTCTTTGCCGTCTTGCATCAATAAATCAATTTCACCAAACGGATAACGCACATTGCGTTCAATTAACTTGAATTGCTTCGCCAATAAAAAATCACAAGCGGCTTGCTCTGCGTTTTCTCCCGCTAGAAGATGCGCCGCTTTAGTCATGAATTTTTAGTGCTGCCATTAGCGTGCGGCAACGCGTGGTCGACCACCGGAAAACACTGCCCATGCCGGATCACGCTGCACATTGCCCATGCTGTCAACGCGCAAATTTCCGGTAGCGCCGGCGAGCATAAAACCGGCATCTTTTTGTAGGCGATCAAGGTAGGCGCTCAGTTGCCAGGCGTCGGCACCGAAGGCGAACAAGCGTTGCGCGGGGCCGCGAATGCTTGGCATGTTTTTAGCCACGCTATCGGCATTGCCAAGGCCACTGTATTGATTCAACAGCCAAGGCAGTTCCGGCATTTCAATGCCATCAAGCACCGAGTCTTGCGAAGCGCTGGCGCCATTAAGAATAAGCGACGCAGCTAATTTTGGTGCGCTCGCCAGACTCGATATTTTTATTTGCGTCATCAATGCGCGCGCTTGCGGGGCTTTCAATGCAATATAAATCGCCGAGGCATTAGCACTATTGCCAGCGAGCAGCGCGGTAATTTTTGCGGGCAGCTCAAGCGCTTCGCCTTCCACCATATGCTCGGCAATAATTTGGCCGCCACGTATCTTGTATTGGTCCTTGAACGCAGCGACCGTGCGTTGCGCGGTGTCGTCACGCTGGGTAAAAATAATGACTGACATTTGATTGCGGTTGGCAAAACGATCTGCCGAAATCCAGCCTTCTTCATCGGGAGAAAGTGCAAAGCTTAAATTGCCTGGTGCTGGTGCATTTTGTCCGCGATTCAAAAACAATACCGGCACATTGACTTCGGCCTGGTTTGAAACCGCATTCACTTCATCACGCGTCAATGGCCCGACAATCATTTGAGCGCCATCGGCCATGGCTTTGACGGCAGCATTTTTTGCGCCATCGGCATTACCGAGCGTGTCGTAAAATTGCACACGTGGGCGGCGACGATTTTCGGCATAGTACTGGCTTAAAAAACCATCGCGAACCGCAATACCGGCACCCGCGGAATTGCCTGATAAAGGTAGCAAGACGGCGAGTTGATTGGGTGGCCGATAACCATCATTTTCGGCAGCTGGAAAGACATTGCTGCGATCATTGCCTTGCGAGCTGGCGACCGTCATCGGTAAAGGCATGCCACGTTTTTTTAATTCACGCGCAGCATAGGCATACAGGGGTTCGCTTGCCGACAAACCGGCGCTTTTCTGCGCGAGTTCTGCAGCTGGTACCAGACCCAGCAGGCGTTCGATATTGCGTCCGGCCGCTGCACGCTCTTTTGGCTTCAGGCCATCCATCAACCAGATTTGTTCAAAGGCAACATCGAACTTCATATTGGCCGCATCAAAGGCGCGATAACGAGCATTGTGCCAACGCATGCTTTCATCACTTGGCACGGAATCACGACGCTGATTTAAAAGCGCAATCGCTTCGTTTCCGCGTTTATCGGCGACTAAAAACTCTGCGCTTAAAAGGTCATGTAAAAAAGCGGCATCGCCAGATAATTTTCGTCTTTGGCTTTCCAGTAATAATTGCCTCGCCTTGCCCTCATCACCGGCAAGCTTCC
>JAYSXB010000112.1:0-11955 GCA_043717775.1 Arenimonas sp. | reverse complement strand
CGCAGCAAGCAGGCGCCCCTACGAAACCACCTTCACATAAAATACTTTCGATGAAGTCCCTGCGACAGCACGTTCTTCAACTGAAAAATACTGTGCATTCTTTTTGAACAAATTACTGAGCTTGGCATGACCGTACAAACGCGGATCAAAATCAGGGCGTATTTTCGTCAGATAAGAACCAACTGAACCCAGATTAGCCCAGCCGTTTTCATCGGACTCTTCTTCAATTGCCTGACGAATTAACTTTATCGGTAACACGACCACAACAGGTTTGGCGGGCGCTGTATCCGCAACTTTCATAGCTGTAGTTTTTATCGCAACAGGTTTTGTAGTTTTGCTTGTTGGCGAAGGTTTAGTCAGTGCTGGAATGCTTGGCGTAACGTCTGGCCGCAACACCTCCGTATAAACAAACTTATCGCAGGCCGCCACAAACGACTCGGGTGTTTTCTTTTCACCAAAACCAAACACCATCAAACCCTCTTCTCTCAGTCTTTGCGCCAAACGCGTGAAATCACTGTCACTCGATACAATACAGAATCCATCAAAACGCCCTGTGTACATCAAATCCATCGCATCAATAATCATCATGCTGTCGGTCGCATTCTTGCCGGTCGTATAGGGAAACTGCTGCACCGGATTAATCGAATGCTTCAACAAGGAATTCTTCCAGCTATTGGCATGCGATGAAGTCCAGTCACCGTAAATCCGCTTAACACTTGCAACACCGTAACGCGCAATCTCCGCCAGCAAGCCCTCGATAATGCTGGCCTGGGCATTGTCCGCATCAATCAACACCGCCAAACGGCGCTGGCCATCTTCGAGATTGTTGTTGCCGTTGGTTCGTGTTTTCATAACAAAAATCCTTCAATTTCTTACGTAGGAGGGCCCTCGGGCCCGACGCCTCTGCCTTCGTGGGAGCCGGTTCACCGGCGATTGGACTCAACCCCTGCGAAATTACCACACTTGCAGGAGCGTCCTTTAGGCGCGAAAAACCTGCGAAAAATTGGTTCATCGCCCGGATTAAATCAACCTGACCCCATTTTTTCATTTTTTGATTTGATCTATCGACAACCAGTCAAAAAATAGAAAAGCATTTAGTAGGAGCGCCTTAAGGCGCGAAAAACCTGCGAAAAAATCAACCCATTCCGCCTACGGCACACGCTTCTCGGCAAACTCACCCGCCAAATATTTCTCCCGCAGCACGAATTTCTGGATCTTGCCCGATCCCGTCAACGGAAAACTTTCCAGCACAAACCAATGCGTCGGTGTTTTCGGTGCGGCCAAATCACGCCGGACATGTTTTACCAAATCGGCGGAATTCAATTGGGCATCTTCCCGTGAGCGAATAAACGCAATCGCAATTTCGCCGTACAGGGCATCGGGCACACCGACCACGGCGACTTCGGCAATACCCGGATGCGTGATTAATACATTTTCGACTTCGGCCGGATAAATATTTTCACCGGCACGAATAATCAGGTCTTTCACACGGCCGGTGATTCGCACAAAGCCATGCACATCCATCGTGCCCAAGTCGCCGGTGTGCAGCCAGCCATCGGCATAAATGGTATTGGCGGTCGCTTCCGGGTTGTCGTTGTAACCCAGCATCAGGCAATAACCGCGGGCACAAATCTCGCCAACGCCATCAATGGGTACAACCGAATTATTGGCGGTATCGCGAATCGAAATTTCGGTATGTGGGTAAGCCTGTCCGATGGTTTCGGTTTGCTCAATCCATGGATCGTCGAGTCGTGTTTGCGTAAGGCCGGGCGATGTTTCGGTTTGTCCGTAAATAATCGAAAACTTGCAACCGAACGTCGTCTGAATTCGCGACACCAATTCCGGTGGCACCTGTGCGCCGCCGCAAAGCAAGGCCCGTAACGAGCTGGTATCGCGAGCTTGCCGGTTATGTGCTTCCAGCAGCGCGATTACCATTGTCGGCACCGCAATAAACAACGCGACTTTTTCCTCTTCGACGATTCGCATCATGTTCGTCGGTTCGAACAATTTCGCCATGATCAAACGGCAACCCAACTGTACCGTGCCGAGCATGCCAATCGAACAGCCGGCCGTATGGAACATCGGCATCACATTCAAATAGGTGTCACCGCGTTTCGCACCCAGGCGCGACATGCTGAAACGCGCGTTATTGGTCAGGCTGCGGTGCGACAACACCGCGCCTTTCGGGAAGCCCGTCGTACCGGACGTGTATTGCACCTGGGCCGGATCATTCGGCAAAACTACAGGGCGGGGAATAAGATCGCCCTTCATTGCAAACAAAGCCTCGTGATTATCGAGATCGATCACCTGGCGAATCATCGGCAAGTTCTTGCAAACCTCTGCAGCAATCTCCGCCATAGGGTTACCGCGATGCTCGCGAATCAGGAACAAGCCGACAGTGCGCGATTGCTCCAGTACATAAGCCAGTTCCTTGCCCTGGTAGGCCGGATTAACCGTGACCAACACCAGCCCGGCCAAACCCGCTGCAAATTCCAGCATCGCCCATTCGGGTGTATTCGGTGACCATACAGCAATCCGCTCGCCCGGCAGATAGCGCGTCCCCAACGCGCTCGCCAGCAGCTCCGCATCGGCCAGTAATTCGGCATAAGTCCAGCGCCGTCCAATCGAACCGTCGGCCCGCGCCTCCACCAACATCGGCGCATCCGGCCATTCGGCTGCGGCGGATATCAAGACACCACCGACCGTAGTCTCGCGAATCAACTCATCCTGCTGGGCCGGGAAATACGACTCGGTAAGCGTAATGGGATACATCGCGGGCTCCTCCTTTCTATTTTTCGGTTCATCTAAATTAACAGTGCTTTAGTTTCTGTCTGTTTTAAATTGACACTTCAGCAGTCAAGTATTATCTTGTGTTCCACAAATGGGTTGGGACTTCTCGACCGGCGTTAGGCTTCTAGGACATCCTGGGAGCCTTTCTGCTTTTTAGGGGAAGATTTTCAGGCCGTTCCCGACAACCAAACCTGCCGCCCCTGTGAATAATTTCTCTTTAATTACGTCCCAAGCACGATTGGCCTGAGTCGGTCGCAAAACGGAGAGCCCAATTGGACGTGCAGTTAGATCTGCAAGTTGAAGGCCTTCAGAATTGCTTTTCTTGTCTGCTATATGAATTGTAAGCGGTAACGGTTTTTTACTGCGGTTCTGTCCATCACAGATTCTACGAAACTCAAGTTCCAAAGCAGCGTCTTCTTTTTTTCCGCGTGCTTCAAAGATGATATTCGTAGTCTTGTCGATTTGTTTTTTCAGTAGAAGGAAATGATTTACACGTTCGAGGCCATATTGCATTGCTAGATGGTAAGGGTGATAAGGCGTTGTATATTTAGACTTATGTTTTTCCTTGTCGATGACAATTGCCACAATCGTCATGTCAATTTGTTCGATAATCTGAGTTAGTTGTGTCAGAAACTCTTCACGCGCAGGCAGGTTCATTCCAGAGAATGCACCTTTGCGTTTCAAGATGTCGTGTTCATGCAGAATCACAAGGTCATGGCCGAAAGTCGCAAATTTTAATTTGCGAATGGCAGGCGTCACTTGGCTTATATAAGCGTCAACAGGAAAAATACAAAAGCACAGGACGAAAACTGGCCAATCGGGATTGATCGACTCAAGGCTGTGGTCGCCGCTTTCATCGACGTAAACGATAAAATCGCTATGTGTGCTTCGTGATGATGTCATTTAATACTTTGCTCCATCCAATAGACGGTCGGACTGTCTAAAACGAAATTAACAATCATCGCGTCATTTTCAACAACTCAAACACTACCTTCGCAAACCCAGCCGCTTTTGCTGGATCAGACAAAAGCTGCATCATTTGATTTTGGTGAGCTTCGCTACTGTCCATCACTGCGTCATCCACAGCTTTGCTAAAATCGCCCAGCATCGCTTGTTCAGCCGTATTGTTGGCTATCTGCTTCATTACCAATTCGTTTTCGCTAACTTTGTCGCGAATGGTGTAGGCATAGCTCACAAGGTCTTTTTCGGTAAGTTGGTCGGTGATAAATAGCTCGTTTAGCTTTTGGATTATCTGTGAGAGGAATTCTTCTTTCTTGTCTTTTGATTTGGCGGAACCCAAACCTTCACCCGGTGTGAGTTTGTAATCACCAGGGCTGTCTTTGAGTTTTAGATCTTGCTGATAAATTTTTGACAGACGGTAATGGCTGAGCACAACAGCGTTCAGGTCAATCTCGTCTTCCGGCAAAATCGTTTCGCGCAGCATGGGCCGCAGGTTTCGGGCATATAGGCTGAGTTTTTCCAGTTCCTTGTCGTCGTAATCCACAATTTGCGACATGAATTCGTAGAAGCGTACATAGGTGCCAAGGTCTTTCTTGAAGATGTCGAGTTTGTCTTTCTCGATCTTGCAATCTTTTAGGCTATTTTCCGTGTTAGCTATCAAGACTGCATCGCCCGATTTCTTCGCGCGGTCAAACATAGTCTGTGCCAGCTTATAAGCCTCGGTGGCCGACTTGTAGCGTTTGCTCCAGCGTTCTACTGCTGGCTTGCAGATATTGGCGATGGCGGCATTGCTTTTGTTCTTGATGAAGAAGGCTTCACAGAATTGTTCGACTTCGTTCCAGGTAAAAATACCTGAAGCACGTAGTTTCTCGAACAGGTCAAATATCAGGTCTGGGTCAGACACATCTGCAAGCTCTGCCGTTTGATAGTAAGGCTGGAAGGAATCCTTAATGTCTTGCGGTTCATTGAAGAAATCCAGCACGAAGGTACCAGTCTCTGCTTTACCGGGGTAAGTGCGATTCAAGCGGGATAGGGTTTGTACGCATTCCACGCCGCCGAGCTTTTTGTCCACGTACATGGCGCACAGCTTAGGTTGGTCAAAGCCGGTCTGGAATTTGTTGGCGACAATCATTACTTGGTAGTCATCGCTATCAAAGGCCTTTCGCATATCGCGGCCTTTAAGATTTGGGTTCATATTGTTCTCGGTGAATTTTTCGCCAAGTAGGGCGGTGGAGTTCGGGTCTTTCTCGTTGAATTCCACTTCACCGGAGAAAGCCACCATCGCGTGAATTGTTTGGTAGCCCTTATCGGTAATGTATTTGTCGAAGCCGAGTTTGTAGCGCACGGCTTCCTTGCGTGAGCTGGTCACCACCATGGCTTTGGCTTGTCCGCCCAATAGGCCCATCACATTGTTGCGGAAATGCTCGATGACTACCTGTACTTTCTGGGCGATGTTGTATTCATGCAAACGCACCCATTGGTTGAGCTTGACCTTGGCTTTTTTGCTTTCCACCGATTGGTCGGCGCTGCTGATTTTCTGCGCCAGGTTGTAGGCCACTTTGTAATTGGTGTAGTTCTTCAGCACATCAAGAATAAAGCCCTCTTCAATGGCTTGCCGCATGCTGTACACATGGTAGGCCTCGGGCATGTTGGTTTTGGAGGGTGCTTCTTTTGGATTAGGCAAGCGGCCAAACAATTCCAGTGTCTTGGTTTTGGGTGTGGCAGTAAACGCGAAATAACTGATGTTGTTGGAGGCGCGGCGTGAAGCGACAGCAGCATCCAGAATATCTTCGGTACTCAATTCTTCTTCGCCGTCGCCTTTGGCATCCATCATCAAAACTTCTTTAAGCTGGCGTGCGGTAGAGCCGGTTTGTGATGAATGTGCTTCGTCTGCAATGATCGCGTAGCAGCGTTCCTTCAGGCTGGTGCTGTTTTCAATAGCCCGCAATACGAATGGGAAAGTCTGGATGGTGACGATAATAATCGGCTGCGAATTTTCTAATGCGGCGGCTAGCTTTTCCGATTTGGAACCGTCGCCTTCCTGATTATTGATGCGGCCAACAGCGCCATCCACATGTTCAAACTGGTTAATGGTGTCTTGTAGTTGGTCATCCAGCACGGTTCTATCGGTCACCACAATCACGGAATTGAATTTCTTATTGCCAGCTTCGTCGTAGAGTGACGACAATTGATGTGCTACCCAAGCAATCGAATTGGATTTGCCAGAGCCCGCACTGTGTTGAATCAAGTATTTATGGCCGGGGCCTTCGGTGCGCGCAGCGCCAACCAGTTTATTGACGACATCCCATTGGTGATAACGCGGGAAGATCAGGCTTTCTTTCTTGTATTTGCGGCCTTGCCAGTCTTCCTTTTCATCAATCTGTAAATGCACAAAGCGGCCGAGAATAGCTAGCAGGTTTTCTGGCAGCAATACTTCGTTCCACAAATAATCGGTCGCGTATTGGTTAATGTCTT
Organism: Arenimonas sp.; assembly: GCA_043717775.1. Lineage (GTDB taxonomy): Bacteria > Pseudomonadota > Gammaproteobacteria > Xanthomonadales > Xanthomonadaceae > Arenimonas. The sequence goes on along the minus strand of JAYSXB010000112.1, from coordinate 5,730 downwards.
CCGGCACCTCGTTGCCGGCGCCGCCTTCCTTGGTGCCTTTGTTGAAAGGCAGAAAGTAAGTGTTTTCGCCTTCTAATCGCGTCGCCATATACACTTCGTACTGGCTCACAGCGAAATGCACCAACGCGCCCCGTTTGAAGGTTAATAAAGGTTCTGGCTTCTTGGTTGCCGGATCAACAGCGAAGCGCGTAGTTTTGTATTGATGAATCGCGTTGTGTATCGCTTGCTTGAATTCGGATTTCAACTCCAGCGTGGCTACCGGCAAGCCGTTGACGAATAACACTAGGTCAATACGCCAGCATTTGGCTTTGCTGCCAGTTTCATTTAAATGTTCCTCGGTGGCCCAAGGCGAATACACCAGTTCCGGCACCACACGGCAGCGGTTTTTTTTGTAACGCGCCAGTGTGGCCGGGTTCAAATCATGTTCGGGTTTGAATTGGCACAAAGTAAAACGCGTGCCACGGTCTTTCAGTTCATGGCGCAATACGCCGAGCGTGCCGAAGGTACGCATGTCCTTGTTGGCAGCGTTCGGGTCGGTTTTATTCAGCTGATTGGCAACGCGCTCTAGAAACTTTTGTTCCGGATTGGTGGGGTATAGCGCGCAGAATTTCTGCCATTGCTCGTCCTGGGTTTCTTTCACAAAACCCAGCAAGTCTTCCGGATACAAAGCCAGTTCGCGATTGTAGTTTTCTGGTTTGCCGAGTAACCAGCCGCTGGCAACCAGATGCTTCAGCATATCGTTTTGAAAAGCGAATTCAGATGCGGTGGCCATTCGTTGCTTCCCTTTATTTTATTGGCGCCAAGGCTTTTACCAGAACCAGAATTTCCTGACTAATACTGATCAACTCTTTTAGCAGTTGCGGCGAAATCTCTAAGTGCCCTTCGTATTCAGCTAAATTCCGCACTTGATGGCATTTATCCAATACGCGCCACTTTGCTTGTGTCAAATTCAAGGTATGTTGCGTGCATTGAAACACCAAATAACGCTTGTCCGATCGATAGCCATGCCAACGTAATGCGGCCAAGGCCAGAGCATGTGCGGCGCCATAAGCCAATAAAAATTGACTGTCCTCACTTAAGCCACTGAGTTGGGCATCGTTTAGTTTTGTTTCGGCGGCACGCAGCATGCCGGCAAATTCTTTGGCATCGGCCGCTTCCGGTTTTAACTGATTTATTTTGGCTAAATTTTCCAACTCTTTCATTTCGCTTCCTGCGGTTTATTGAGCAAATCAATTCGTGCCTGGGCCATTACTTGCGTCAAAAAATTCTGACCTGCTGCCAAGCGCTTGGCAAACTCTTGTGACGAATACAGGGTTGGGTTTATTGAGCGTTGTAATTGGCTTTCTATTGGGGCGAGCATCTGCATTACGTCGCTATAACTCAAGTTATGACCCACCAACATTACATCCACATCGCTGCCCGCGTGGTCCTCGCCTTTCGCTACCGAGCCATACACAAAGGCCTGTTCCAAAGATGGCAATAAGGGCTCAAGCCCTGCTTGCAAAAGGCCGACCAAACCGAAAGTTTTCAACACAATTTGTTTCAAGTCGGCAAAAATCGCCGCGCTTGCATTGGCTTGGTAATGATTTTGATTGCCCTGTTTGCTGACCACCAACAAACCTGCAGCCGTCAGTTTCGCCAGCTCGCGGCTAATCACGCCTTTGCCCATGGCGGCATAGCGCACCACTTCGTTCAAGTAGAAGCTTTTGTCCGGCTGACCAAACAGCAAGGTTAAAACCTTTTGCTGAGCCTTGGTAAACAGTGCATCCCCTACATTGGTGGCTGACATAAGCTAGGCCTTATCCGAAAAGAGTCCCAATATGGGTACTATAGCCCCCAAATTGGGTCTTGTCGATAAGGAGGTATCCGTCATGCAGCAACGTCCTCGGTGACGTCATCCATACGCGAGTGGAAATCCGATGGGGGTTGCCAATCTCGCACATCGATTTTTCCGGTGACTGCAGCGGAAATAATTGCAGTACGGCGTTCTTGCATGAACGCGATACCTTCAAGTGCTTTCAGTTCGATAGCATCATATCGTTCAAGTAGGGCATCTAAAGTCTTGGTAATTTGAGATTGCTCTTCCAATGGCGGGAAAGCAGCTTTTACAGTACCGATTCGATCAATATTCAGATTTGCTTGTGTGCTTTGAGTCGATGTTTGTTCTAATGCAGGCAGTGCGGCCAACAGGCTGTATCTTAAAAATTCCAACTCAACATCAATGTTAGGTTTGAATCCAACAACACTATCCGGAGCATATGCCTCGAAATCGAGAATTGCCGTATCTCCAATATTGGCAGCTATAGCCATAACTAACGTGCCGGCTGGAAATTTCTGGCTGACACTAATGCCTCGCTCATTTAGTGTTTGGCTGTATGTTGTGATTTTTTTTCCTGCTCTTGCGATGTCTCCAGTTTGAATAAATGGATAGTCACCATCATAAAACGCAGGGTCATTTCTCGGCCTATGTCCAAACTTCCCACGATATATTTTTGTAGCATATCGGTAGTTTTTTAAAACCCAATGCTTCGGCACTTCGCCTAGCCATTGAACTTCCGAGTCGATCATCATGGCTTTGGGGTTCAAGCCTTTGGTCACGGCATGGCTAATCACTGCCTGGCGCTTTTCTTTAAGCAGTTGGATAAGCTGTTGCTGTTTCTCGATTAATTCGTCGATTTTGGCAGTTTCATGATCAAGGAAGTTAACGATATTTTCCAGTTCAGCGTTATCTGTGCATCCGATCTTTATACCGCCAACTGTATCGGTATTCAGATTTAATTGCGTTCCAAATTTACCGAGGCCTTTGTATGCCTGCTCACCGGCGAATACATAAAATAGGAATTTACTTGGAATTTTTAGCTCTGGGAAATATACAAATCCATCGTGAATGCAGGCTTTCATGCCGGTGATACATGGCTTTCCTACAGTTCCAGAAATGCTAAGGAAGAGTGAGCCCGTCTCTAATTTCACACTTAGTGAACTTCCAAGTTTGGACAGTCTTTGGAGTGATTTTGTTAAATACATATCGGATGCTGTGACATCTGCAATCCTTGTCCATGCATATTCACCCTCATCATCAAAATATCTGATGTCGTCAATTGGCCGTGGCGAAGCTCCTCGTTTGACAGGACTTAAGTGTTTAATTTGAATAGCTTGCCAATGGCTAGGCACATCGCCTAGCCATTCCTCACCAGAAGTTTTGTATTCAGAATGAGCCGGATATTTGCCTGGCATTATGAGTGCACCTCTCGTAGCAGATTCATAATCTCGGCAGATACCGCATCCAGATCAGCATCAATTTCCATCAAATCTCTTGGCGGCTGATATTGAAAGAAATGCCGGTTAAACGGTATTTCATAACCCACAATACCGATTTCGCCATCCTTCTCGTCTTTCTTGCTGGCATCAATCCAGGCATCCGGCACATGCGGTTGCACTTCTTTCAGGAAGTAGGCTTCGTTGATGGCATTTACTTTCTGCGATGGATCAAGGTTCACATTTTCGTTGTCGCGCAAATCACCATCGGACTGGTATTCAACAATCTCGCCTTTTACAGCAAACAGGCCATAAAGCGGGTTGGCTTTACCTTTATGGATTTTCTTGATCACTTTTTCGGCGGCAGGGTTCTTCCAGCTCACGGCATCGGTAATTTGTTTCTTCTCTTTGGGTTCCAGCGTGATGCCGGTTTCCTTGCAGGCGGCCTTGAGTGCATCGTCAAAGCCATTGAAATCATCTTGCTGCTTCGTGCCGATGGCTTTTTGAATGGCATTCGCTTTCAACAATAGCTGCCTTTGGTCGAGCCAGATTTTCCGGTCAAGCAAATCTTTGATCTGTTTTTCTTTCAATTCGGCAACGTGCGTTTTGAAGTAACGACGAATGGCTTCTTCATGGCTGCTGATATCGCCGTAATATTTGCATTTCTCGTTGTCGGTCCAGAGCTTGCCTTCTTCGGTGCTGTATTCGTTGTATAGCCACTTCATTGCAGCATTGAGTGCGCCTGGCGCAAAGCGACATTCGGCAATGCGTTCGTCACTGAATTGCCAAGACAGCCGTAACGGGCGCTCGATGGTGATGCGGCGATAACCAAATTCATGGGTTTTGAAAATTTTGCTGGCAAAAGTCTTGGCGGTTTCCGTTTTGGGGTTGGCCGACTGGCGGCCACGATTGCTTTTCTGTGCGGCCTGCTTATCCAAGGCGTAGGCATCGACCGCTTCAAATTTTCCAAAGGCGCGAATAATGGTGGCGATATCGCCTTCATCCATTTCATTGCGCTTGGAGCCGAGCGACTTGCGCATTTTGCCGCACAGGTTAACGCCATTGATCAATTGCACCTTGCCTTTGCGTTCCTTGGCTTTCTTGTTCGACAGCACCCACACATACGTCGATATGCCGGTGTTGTAGAACATGTCCGTGGGCAGGGCGACGATGGCTTCCAGTAAATCGGCTTCAAGAATGTAACGGCGGATTTCCGATTCACCGGAACCAGCGCCGCCAGTAAACAATGGCGAGCCATTGAGAATGATACCGATACGGGCGCCGCCTTCGGACTTGTCTCTTAATTTGCTGATGAGATGCAAAAGAAATAACAAGGAACCATCACTGACACGCGGCAGGCCCGGGCCAAAGCGGCCATCGAATCCTTTCTGCGTGTATTCGTCACTGATGTCTTGCTCGATCTTTTTCCAGTCCACACCAAAAGGCGGATTAGACAACATGTAATCGAATTTATCGGCGTAAAGCTGGTCATTAGACAAGGTATTGCCAAGCTTGATATTGGAAACTTCCTGCCCCTTGATCAGCATGTCGGCTTTGCAGATGGCATAGCTCTCGGGATTCAGTTCCTGACCAAAGGCAACCACCTTGGCTTTGGGATTGTGTTCGTGCACATATTCCATTCCGGACGAGAGAAAACCGCCGGTGCCGGCGGTTGGGTCATAAATGGTACGGATAATGCCCGGCTTGGTGAGGGCATCGTCATCTTCCATAAATACCAGCGACGTGGTGAGGCGCACGATGTCGCGCGGCGTGAAGTGCTCACCGGCTGTTTCATTCGAGCTTTCAGCGAAGCGGCGGATTAGCTCTTCAAACACCAAGCCCATTTCGTGATTGGAAATGGCTTTTGGGCTTAAATCGGTTTGTCTTACTTTTTGTACGATCTTGTAAAGCAAGTTGGCATCGTTCAGTAGCCCGATAAATTCCGAGAACTTGAAGTGCTCGAAAATTTCGCGTGCATCTTTCGAAAAGCCCTGAATATAGGATTCCAGGTTGGCAGCGATGCCAGCTTCGCCGAGTTTGGCGAGATCCATCTTCGATGTGTTGAAAAATGACAGGCCATTGGTGGCGCGAAGCAAGAGCTTTTCCTGCGCTTCTTCCGACACCTTCATTTTCTTCACTTCTTGATACTTTTCCAACACCGCCAACTTGGAGGGTTCCAGTACGCATTCCAGACGGCGTAAAAGAGTGAAAGGTAAAATGATGCGACCGTATTGGCTTTGCTTGAAATCGCCACGGAGTAAGTCAGCCAGTGACCAGATAAAAGCGGCGAGATTGTTTGAGTTTTGGCTCATTTAGTATTTAGTCTTTTGAAATTGTAAGTTGGAAGACATCATGCCAATGCTTCCAGATAGGGCCGCATGATTCGGGTGACGCGACAAATTTTTGCGTAACGCCATAGCTCATCCGAGTTTGCATGGCGCTTTAGCAATGCTTCGCGTAGTGCTTCCAGTGCAA
>JAYSXB010000111.1:0-11992 GCA_043717775.1 Arenimonas sp. | reverse complement strand
TTCATGACGGATGCCTCCTCAACGTGGACGAGAATTAATACTACTCGTGTGGCGCATTACGACGCCGTAGATGAGGGGGCGTCCATCTCATCACCCACTAAACCCATATCTGCTGAAGTTTCGTTACAGATTTCGTTATGCGGCGTTACGGTCTGACTGAATGAAGGTGCATTGGACGACACGTTCGCTCACCCGCTCGCCAATGACGTTTTATTTTATTTATGTCGCAGATTAAAGATCTATCGCGCTCGTGAGCGCTCCTACGTAGGGTGTGGGCATAAGACTGGGGCGGCATAAAATTATTTACAGGACAGGCCATAGCAATCGGGTTTAATTTACCGCAGCTACAAAAAAGCCCCCTTCCGGGGGCATTTTCGTATTTGGCGGAGAAAGAGGGATTCGAACCCTCGATGGGAGTTAAAGCCCATACTCCCTTAGCAGGGGAGCCCCTTCGGCCACTCGGGCATCTCTCCAAAAAGTTGTTGCATCGGGTCATTCCCGACTTACCGAAGAAACGGTCAAGCCTCTCGGGACGCGTAGTTTAACGGATTACCTGCTATGCGGTAAACCTTAAGTTTCTTCCGGTTTATCCGCAGCTTCCTTGGCGCCTGCTTTATCAACGCGCTGGAATATCTCTTCGCGGTGTACTGCAACGTCTTTCGGTGCGGTAATGCCGATCCGCACTTGGTTACCTTTGACGCCCAGCACCGTTACGGTGACTGAATCACCAATCATCAGGGTTTCTCCCACCCTGCGAGTTAAAATTAGCATGCATCTCCCTCCCGATACGTCCGTATACCGGTCCGCGCCTTGTTGCCACGCGGTTCCCGCTTGTTCAGCTGGGTTCGATGTTAGTGCGGCTCACGCCGACTTGCAATGAAAAGGCCCGAAAATGTCGGTTTTCGGGCCTAAGTATCGGTATTCAGGGGTGTTTATCCGGCTAAACGCGATGAAACCCAGTCTTTTACGCTTCTGAGTGCGGTGACTAAGGCCGGGCCGTCGTTGCCTGCGCCCTGGGCGATGTCGGGCTTGCCGCCGCCTTTGCCACCGATTTGCGCGGCGACATGCGAAAGCAGTTCACCAGCTTTGACTTTGCCAAGAGCCGAGCCATGTACGGTGGCAATAAGGGCGGCTTTGCCGCTGTCGGCCGAGGCCAGCACGATAATGGAATCGCCGAGTTTGCCTTTGAGCGTATCGACGGCATCGCGCAAGCCAGTACTGTCGAGGCCTTCGAGACGCGCGGCAAGAATCTTGATGCCGTTGACTTCGACAGCGCTGCTGACCAGCTCGATCGCGGCTCCGGCCGCGGCCCTGGCTTTGATGGTTTTCAGCTCGCGTTCGAGTTTTTTCTGGTGGTCGAGCAGGGCTTTGAGCTTGTCGATAACGTCATCGCCTTTTGCACCGAGTAGTTCGGCGGCTTGGTCGAGTTGTTTTTCCTGTTCGGCAAAATATTGCAGGGCGCCCTCACCGGTGACGGCTTCAATACGACGAACACCGGCTGCGATGCCGCCTTCGGAAAGAATTTTGAATACGCCGATATCGCCGGTGTGATGTACGTGGGTGCCGCCGCAAAGTTCGGTGGAAAAATCACCCATCTTCAAGACGCGAACGCGCTCACCGTATTTTTCGCCGAACAAGGCCATGGCGCCGAATTCAATGGCTTCGTCCATGCCCATGTGATGCACTTCGGCTTCGGGGTTACGGCGGATTTCTTCATTCACCATTTTTTCGACACGGGATAATTCTTCCGGCGTTACCGCTTGAAAATGCGAGAAGTCGAAACGCAATTTATCGGGCGCGACCAGCGAACCTTTTTGCGTGACATGGGTTCCGAGCACGGAGCGCAAGGCCGCATGCAATAAATGCGTGGCCGAGTGATTAAGTATGATGGCTTGTCGGCGTTCTGCGTTAACGCGTGCAGACACTTTATCGCCGACCTTGAGTGCACCTTTTGCCAGCTTGCCAACGTGGGCATGAAAAATAGCGGAAATTTTGATGGTGTCGCTAACATCGAAATGATCGGCACCAGCGTCAAGCAATACGCCGCTGTCGCCGCTTTGGCCACCGGATTCGGCATAGAACGGTGTGCGGTCAAGAATTACGATGGCTTCATCGCCGCTGGCAATCGATTGCACGGGCTTGCCGTCTTTGACTAAGGCGACGATTTTGCAGCCGTCTTTTTCAAGCGACTCATAACCCAAAAATTCTGTTGCATGCAATGAAGCCACGAGCTCGGCAGGAAGACCAGCCTGTCCGGCAAATTTTCCGGCAGAACGTGCGCGTGTGCGCTGCTCTTCCATCAAGGTTTCATAAGTTGTTGTTGCATCATCGGCAAGCACGGCATTTTTTTCGCGAAGAATATCGACGATTAAATCCGGTGGGCAGCCGTAGGTGTCATGCATTTGAAAAAGCTGTTCGCCATCGAGTTTATTGCTGCTGGCTTTAAGGGAATTTTCAAGACGCTGCATGCCGGCATCGAGTGTGGAGGCAAACGCGGCTTCTTCTGCTTTCAAGGCTTGTTCGATCAGTGCCTGTTTCGATTTTAATTCGGGGTAAGCAGCACCCATCATTTCGACCAGTGGCTGCACCATGCGCCAGAACAAACCATCGGCCTGCAATGCACCCATTTTCCAGATGTTGCGAATGGCGCGGCGAATAATGCGGCGCAATACATAACCGCGGCCTTCGTTGGAAGGCAGAATGCCATCCACGATCAAAAACGAACAGGCACGAATATGATCGGAGATTACGCGCAGCGATTTGTTTTCGAGGTCGGTGGTGTTCGTGAGTTTTGCAGCCGCTTTAATCAGGTGCTGGAACAAATCGATTTCGTAATTGGAATGTACGTGTTGCAGAACCGCAGCAACGCGCTCGAGACCCATACCGGTATCGACGCACGGTGCAGGCAATGGCAACAGCGAACCATCGGGTTGACGGTCAAACTGCATAAACACGTTGTTCCAGATTTCGATGAAGCGATCACCGTCTTCATCCGGCGAACCCGGAGGGCCACCCGGAATATGCGCGCCATGATCGTAGAAAATTTCGGTACACGGGCCGCAAGGGCCGGTGTCGGCCATTTGCCAGAAGTTGTCGCTGGCGTAAGGCGCACCTTTGTTATCGCCAATGCGAATAATTCTTTCGGCGGGCAAGCCGACGACTTTATTCCAGATTTCGAAGGCTTCGTCGTCGGTGTAATAGATGGTGACGAGCAATTTGTCTTTCGGCAGTTTCCAAACGCCGGTCAACAATTCCCAGGCGTAGGCAATGGCATCGTGTTTGAAATAATCGCCGAAACTGAAATTGCCGAGCATTTCAAAAAAGGTGTGATGCCGCGCGGTGTAACCGACTTGATCGAGATCGTTATGCTTGCCGCCAGCACGGACACAGCGCTGCGAACTGACCGCACGTTTGTAGCTGCGTTTTTCCGCCCCCAGAAATACGTCCTTGAATTGCACCATGCCGGCATTGGTGAACAATAAGGTCGGGTCATTGCCCGGCACCAAAGGGCTGGACGCAACAATGGTGTGGCCTTTGGATTCGAAGAATTTCAAAAACGACTGGCGGATATCGGAGGTGGATACGGGAGCTGGCTGGGTCATGGATTTATCAACTAGGTTTTTAAGTTTGGTTTTGAAACGATTCGCTTGTCGTCCTCGCGTAGGCGGAGATCCAGGGTCACTGGGTTCCCGCCTGCGCGGGAATGACAATTTTGTTTATGTCTGCATTTTAAGGTTTCACTTTAGAGCAAGTTGCGCGATATAGCCCGAGCGGGTTTCACCGACGGCTTTCGCTGCATCGTCAAGGCGTTTCAAGACACGGCGTGGCAAGGTGATGTTGACGCGTTCGATACGGTCATCCAGCAAAGCTGGATCAATGCTTATCACGGCCCAAATCCATTTTGCATATTTGGCGTCTTTTTGCAGCTCGGACAATTCCGATGGCTGCGGAATATTCAAGCCACGATCGAGCTGCGTATCAATCCAGGCAGCAGCCGCTATTTCTGCATTCGAAATCGCTTCTTCCAGGGTATCGCCAGCAGAAAAACAGCCGGGCATATCGGGCACAACAACACCGAATGCCGTTTTACGATTGCCAGGTTCTATAACGATGGGATAACGCACGTTTATTCCTTGAGGCCAGCCTGCTTTCGAATTGCGGCGACAAGACCAATACCAAGTTCTTTTTTAGGGTGCGGAATTACGACAATGCCGGTTCTATCCGGATGCGTAAATACGTGATGAGAGCCGCGAATGCGGTTCAGAATCCAACCCTGCTTTTTGATCTCTTGAATTAGCTTATCGCTTCTCATGTGTATGATACACACTGGGAAAATTGATTCAAGGTTTTCGGCATTTTTTCATTCCGATAAAGGGTAAAAGCTTCGGGCCTAGAAGGCCCTCCCACGTGGAAACTCTGTTTATTCGTCGACGAGGTGATTGCTTAGCTTGGTGGCGGAAAAGGCTATGCGCTGATCAAAACCACGGCGTAATAAAAAATCGGTGGCTTTGCGGCGAATAGCCTGATCGGACAGGTCTTTGTTGCCGTATTTACGAGAAATAATTTGGTGGGCGGTTTCGGCCCAGTCGGTTTCGATGGCTTCCATCGCGGTATCAACATCTTCGCGGGCTAAGCCGTGAGTACCGAGTTCGGCGCGAATGCGGATGGGACCATAGCCTGCGGATACGCGGGAGCGCGCCAGCACTTCGGCGAAGCGCGCATCGTTTTGAAAGTCTTGTTTGTTGAGCTTGTCTAGAGCGGTATCGGCGTCTTCACGCTCGATACCCTTGGCTTTCAGCTTGCGGCCAAGTTCCTTGCGGGAATGCTCCCGCCTAACCAGCAAGGCGAGGGCTCGCTGGTAGGCGGAAGGTTCTTCCCGTTTTTTTTTCATGGCGACAAATTAAGCTTCGGCTTCTGCTTCGCTGGCTTGTTTTGGCACCACTTTGGGGGCCAGTTTTTCGCGGATTTTAGCTTCGAGTTCCAGCGCCATTTTAGGATTGTCTTTCAGGTACTGGCGGGCATTTTCTTTGCCCTGACCGATACGCTCGCCCAGTGCGGAATACCAAGCGCCCGCTCTTTCTACACATTTGGCGTCAACACCTAATTCGAGAATTTCGCCTTCGCGCGATATACCTTCGCCATATAAAATTTCAGTCACAATTTGTTTGAACGGAGGCGCCATTTTATTTTTGACGACTTTGATCTTGGTTTCGTTACCAATAATCTCATCGCCTTTCTTCACTGAGCCAATGCGGCGAATATCCAAACGCACCGAGGCGTAGAATTTCAGCGCATTACCGCCAGTGGTGGTTTCAGGGCTTTGACCGGGCATCATCATGCCGATCTTCATGCGCAATTGGTTGATGAAGATCACCATGCAATTACTACGCTTGATATTACCGGCGAGTTTACGCAGGGCTTGGCTCATTAAGCGTGCTTGGAGACCGACTTGCAGCTCGCCCATTTCGCCTTCAATTTCAGCACGCGGAGTTAAAGCAGCGACGGAATCGACCACAACAATATCGACCGCGTTTGAGCGCACGAGCATATCGACAATTTCTAAGCCCTGTTCACCGGTGTCGGGTTGCGACACTAATAAATCGTCCACTTTTACACCCAGTTTGGCGGCGTAATTAGGGTCAAGCGCATGCTCGGCATCGACGAAAGCGGCGGTGCCACCTGCTTTTTGGCACTGAGCAATGACTTGCAAGGTGAGTGTGGTTTTACCGGAAGATTCTGGTCCGTAAATTTCAACGACGCGGCCTTTAGGCAGGCCGCCTATGCCAAGCGCCATATCAAGCATTAAGGAACCGGTGGGAATAACGTCGGCGGCTTCAATGGCTTTGTCACCCATGATCATGACGGTGCCCTTACCGAATTGTTTTTCAATCTGTGCGAGAGCAGCGGTTAAAGCACGTTTTTTGTTCTCATCGATAGCCATTGCGGAATTCCTTAGGTGTTTAGTATTTGGTGTAAAGAAGTTTATTAGGCACTTGTCGCATAAGCTGAGACAGGCTTGAACTCAATTTGCCATAAGTAAAAAATACTGAAATCAGCGTCTTGCCCGATTGGCTGTCAGGCAATGCCGCACTGCCTTGTAGGGAAATATAACGTGCACCGATTGCATTCATCGTGACGACCGAATCAAACCGCAATACAGGCCTTCAATCGCGAAATCTTGATCGGGACGAATATCTATCGGGGCGAAATCGGGATTACGCGGTAATAAACGAATACCATTTTTGCCGATCTTCAAACGCTTGATAGTAATTTCGTCGTCAATACGGGCGACCACAATTTGATCGGACTGTGCTTGATTGGTGCGATGAATACCGACTAGGTCGCCATCAAAAATGCCGTCGTCGCGCATGGAGTCGCCCTGCACTCTTAGTAAGTAGTCGGGTGATGGATAGAAAAATACGCGATCTAGCAACACATAATCTTCGCCGGTGATATCGGCACCAATCGGAAGTCCTGCTGCAACACGGCCAAGTACCGGCAAGCGTAGTGCATCGGCAGATTGGTTTTTCGCAGCAAGCGGAATTTCGACGTCTTCGGAAGATTCGGCAGTTTCAATATGGCAAAGCCGAATGCCGCGAGCTTGCCCGGGCAGGCGGCGAATGTAGCCAGCCTGCTCGAGAATATCGAGATGGTATTGAGCTGCACGCACGCCGCGAAAGCCAAAGGCATTGGCAATTTCGGTCTGGGAAGGTGAGCCGCCATCTTGCCCAATGCGCTCGGCAATGAATTTAAGAATGGCTTGCTGGTTTTCGGTGATTTCCATTAGTAGTAATACTACTAACAAAAATTAATGTGTCAAGGGTTTGTTTTGGAAAAGCTAAAATATAATTATTTATCTATATTTATCAATGATATATGGCCGTGTTTTTATATTGCGTGGTGTTGGTGCGCCACGGCGCACCCCACGAAACCTGGCGTCGCCCGCAAGCGGCCTCCTACTGGGAATCAGCCTAGGCTAGCGGCAGCCAATCTTGGTGCGCTGGGTTTCGAGTTTCAGAATATTGCGGACACCTTCTGTTTCTTTCACGGAATTGGTAGCAACTTTTGCTTCTGTCGCAGCAATGTCTTTTTGTAAGCGTTCGCACTCTGGTGATGATCTTCCGGTCACTGTTGGATTTGCCGATATTCCCGTTCCCGAAATATTTGGCTTACCCAGCAAATGACTACTATCGTCATTAACAATGGTGCCAACCCCTAAATCATTACTTATGCTGGCGCCGACAGCATTACTTAAACGCACACCGAAAACTTCGTTCGGCTCGGTGATTTTATCGCCCACTATTTTTACTGAAAAAATCGTGCTGCTTTGACCTTGCGCAATAGTTTTTCCGAGTTGCTGCGATGCTGCGTAATCTTTTACTGCTTGTGCAGCATTGCCATTCGATCGCATGCCGGTAGTGGCGATATTAAAACTCACGCCACCTGCTGGCGCAGGGCTTGATAGGCTGATAGTAAAATTGGCGAGCGCCACGCCGGAGTTACCTTCATTAAGGGAAATATTATTTATCGATATAGAAAGTGGCGCAGTCACTTGAATGGTCCATGTGCGCGAATGCACCATGTCGGTACCGGCCATTTCTGCTTTCACTAATGTCGAATTATCGGTAACACGCAACTCCAAACTTCGTGTGGCCGGGCTTGCGCTGAGCTGCTGAAAATCAAAATTGCTGTTGGTCGCACCACTCACCGCAACGCCGTCAAGATACCATTGCATTGAGACGGTATCGGGCGTTGGGCGCAACACGGTCGCACTAAAATTTACGGTGCTGCCTAGGCTGTAATTCACATTGCTTGAAGCGACTGGCACTTCGGTACCCGGCTCAATTAAATCGATGCCGGCAGATGGCGTACCCCAACCACCACGATAAAGTTTAAGCACATAGGCTTGCGAACATATCGAACAAAATTGCGCACCTAAACTACGCATGCCGCAGGAATTTTGTGGCCGATAAACACCGGATGTTTGATAGCGTGCGCCTTCAAATAAACCGATGCCTGTAGTACCGCCTGGCGTAGGGATGGCAATGGACGGCGTGAACCAGCTCTTCCATTTAACCATCAATGGATTGGTTTGATTGGTGACGTTGGCTTCGCAGTTATTGCTCGGCGAAATGTCACTACACGCCGGATAACCCGGATAAGCCGAGGTGTATTCATCGGCTAAATCATGAAAGGTATGACCATACTCATGAATGACGATGAGCTTTGCATTGGTGTTTGTTGTAGTGACCGCAATGCTGCCACCCGAGCCGCCGTAAATGGAATCGTTCAATAAAACTACCAACTGATCCCAACCCGGGAATGCACTAGCAGCGGCATAAATTTTTGAGCTGTTGATGGTGACCAAGCGATGTATTTGCGATGTGCAGAATTTTCCGTCGAAAGCGGTGCTGACGAAGGTGCCTGCCCCAGCTGCTTTTGGATCGCTGTTTGCCGCCGTATCGGCACAACAGGTCGAGCTGGTACAGCCCTCTAAATAAGGTGGATGATCAGAACCCGACTGCGCTGAAGCATTAAACGTCGTCGTCCAATTCACCATGTTGGCATATTGTTTGTAAGGCACATAATCGAACATCGCAACCCGAAGCGTTTCTGCATCACTATTAAACAAGGCCTGTTCGGCAGCAGTATAGCCATCGCCCAATACTAAAATATCGACGCGATTGGCCGAGTTCACAAATGCTTTTGCCTGCGGTTTAACTTCGAAATTTGCTAATGCAAGTTTGGCGGCATTTGCTACCACTTGTTGAACATTCAATTCTGACTTGACGCCCATGTATTCTAGTTTTATACGAGCACCGGCCTTGGCCGGAATTCGCAATGCGAAAGATCTTTCCTGTTGTTCTACTTGATACGCCTTGATGTCGCCATCAATACCATTTCTTGCAAATTCACCCCGGATGAATCGTGGCACTTCTGCAACACCTGCCCAGCCACTGCCGCTGATAAAAAGATGATCGGCGTCATGCAAAGTTGATTTCAACATGGCTGACGAAACAGATCGTTCTTCAGTGAAATCCAGTTCACGATAAAAAACTGGCTGCGCTTTTCCGGTGTCGCCCATGGTGACCACAATGTAATGCCCAGGAGCAGCAACAGTGGGTATGCTAAACAGCATGGCGATGATGATTGCGAGCTTGATATGGAAATTTTTCATCGCCCAATCTTACTACTTGAAAGCTGCCATTGGCCACGTTTTCGGCTCGACGCGCGGACTTTTTTTGCCCGAGTTTCAGTCCATTCCGTGACCGGCTTCGGTTAGTATCACGATCATGAACAAATACCTAAAATTACCCAACGTACAGTTGTTGCTGGCTCTGGTCGCGCTTATCGTGTTGTATCCGTTTCTTGAGCGTCTTCAGTCAGGCAGGCTTGCCGTGATTGCATTCGACTGGGCAATTCTGGTGCTGGCGCTGCGTTCGGCGAAATCGACCGGGGTACAGACTGGTCTCGGCTATGCCCTTTTGCTTGCGACCATCATTCTGCAAGCCAGCGGCGCACTGACTGGCCAAGCCGGCATTCACATTGCCGCATTACTGTTACAGGCAGTGCTGCACACGTTTGTCATCGTCTGCCTATTTCGCTATGTACTAAGCGATGAAGTCATGACACTCGATGAGTTGTTCGCTGCAGCATCGATGTACGCCATGATGGCATTTGTATTCGCCTATTTGTATTCAGCTATTGAATATTTTTCCCCGGGCGCTTTCTACATCAATAGCAGTAATAATCCCGATGGCATTTTCAGCTGGTTCGAGATGTTGTATTTCAGTTTCACCTGCCTGACCAGTGTCGGCTTCGGCGAAATTACGCCGGTGAGCGATCACGCGCGCTCAGTGGTGATGCTGCAACAATTGCTTGGGGTTTTGTATCTGGCCATTGTGATTTCGAGATTGATTACGATGCACTCGAGAAAAGCGAAGTAGGTAGTCTGGCAAAACCTTTCAAGTCGCGTAAAAAGAAAAAGCCCGGACGGAAAATCCGGGCTTTTCATCATTAATTGTGCTGCAAGAAAAAATCAGCCGCCAAAGATATCCTTCAGCATATTTCTTTTCTTTTTCGGTTTTCCGTCTTGCTGATCTTCCTGTTCATCCATTCCCGACATATCCATCCCGACCGGGAAAATCGTGCTGGATTTCACCCGAACACGGACATTCCATTCGGGGTTCCATGGCGTTTTCGGATTGGCCGGCTTCGGTGGATAAACGAAATGCGTTTCCGGCCCGAAGGCGATCATGCGTAACATGCCGCCACTGCCGCGTTCGTCACGTGCCTTGGACGTTTCGAAAATACCTTTCGGCATCGCACAACTTTTTACTTCGGGTCCGAGCAGTACGCGCTCCTTGACCCATTTATCGACCGTTGCCGGCGGCAAGTAGTCGATTACGCCGGAACCGGCATCCGCGGTTTCCGAGCTGCTCCAGATAACAGTGGCATCACCTTGCTGGCCAACGGCCTGCATAAAATAGCCGCGCGCTTGATTGATTGATTGCCAGTTCCAGACAATTCCGCTGTCGAGATTACCAGTGCTGCGCAAATTGATTTTCGGCATGAAGTCCTGATTGTTTTCCAGCTGGAATTTGAGCGATTCCGGAATACCCTCGCCCGTCATCGCGTGCTGGCCCATTGTGGAAGCGTCGCTGGAAACACTCTGGCGATTTTTTTCATTGGGCCAGGTAACGTAACCGGGGCCGACTTTTACCGTGCGGTCTGGAACATAGCGGCCCTGCATCGCGCCACTTGCTTTCACTTTGCCGTCCTGCGAATTCATTTCGATGACGCGCGGCTGGCCTTTGCGAATCTCGCTGCCACAGCCCCAATAAATCAGGACACGAACTTTGAAATCTCGGGTCTCTCCTGGCTCGCCTTCTCTGGTCGGCGTTTCCTTGAATGGTAGAAGCGTCAAGCTTTTGCCCAACTTCAAACCCGATGGAATAGCTTGCTCGACCGGAACGCCGGGCTTGATGCTGTTCCAAAGTGCGATGTCCATGTATTGCCCGGGCGAACCGGTGTAGCGGGTAGAACCATAGCTATTGTTTCCGCGCTTGCCACCGAACATCCCCATCGCCAATCCACCCATCGGCCCCATGTCCGGCATACCGGCAAAACTATGGGTGGCCAGATCGATCCATACCTGTGTTTTGGGTACTTTGGCCTGCTGACTTGATGCCGATGTCACTGCAACAACGGCGACCATCGCCATCAAGGAAACTGGTTTGAAATGTGTAATCGACATGAAGCGCCCCTTATGGATGAAATGGAAAGAACTCTCCAGAAGAACGTACTTCCAACAAAAGGTCGGCCAGAATTAATACCAACATACTGCAAGGTTTTGGCGCAGCCCTTATTCACATCAATAATTTGTTCTATGAGACCAACTTCAACACGCCGATCAAAGCTTCCGCCACCGTATGCCGACGAACTGCTTCACGATCTCCATCGAAATGAAATACCTGTGCAATGGGATAACCACCACGGCGCTTCCAGGCAATCCAGACTGTTCCAAGCGGTTTGTCTTCGGTGCCGCCACTTGGGCCGGCAATACCGGTCACGGCGACCGACACACTGGCGCCCGAGGTAATCATGGCGCCCGATACCATTTCAATCACGGTCTCGCGGCTAACGGCACCGTGCTGCATTAATGTCTCGGAGCGCACGCCCAGCAAGGCCTGTTTGGCTTCATAGCTATAGGCCGCCATACCGGCCTCAAACCAGTCCGAGCAGCCGGGAATATCGGTAATCATTTTGGCAATCCAGCCGCCGGTACAGCTTTCTGCTGTCACCAAGCTGAGATGCGCCTGCTTCAGCGCGTGCCCGACTTGTTCGGCCAGATTATGCAGGCTGTCGTCATCATTTTCGTTCGTGATTTCGTTCATTCCATTAGAATAGTGGGCCTTGCCGATGAAAGCCATGCTTTCGACAATCTCATGAGCGCTCCCGATAACAGCCAACACACGCCCCTGATGCGGCA
>JAYSXB010000012.1:0-15885 GCA_043717775.1 Arenimonas sp. | reverse complement strand
CTCCCACGATGCTTATGGCTTTTGGTAGCGCGTTTTCAACATTTGAAATACCGCACGCAAGCCCTGTGCTTCGCCACCCGCCGGGCGGCCCGGGCGTTCGCCGTCGTTCCAGCTGTACACATCGACATGCGACCAGACCGTGCCTTCTTTCACGAAACGCTCGAGATAGAGTGCGGCACTAATGCAACCGGCCATTCGCGATGGTCCGCCATTGGCCAGATCGGCGATATTGCTTTTCAGGTACGATAAATACGGGCGCCATAAAGGCATGCGCCATAAACGGTCGGAAGTTTGTTCACCAGCCAACAAATAATCGGCGGCGAGTTTTTCATTATTGCAAAACAGGGCGGGTAAATCCGGCCCCAATGCAATGCGCGCCGCACCGGTAAGCGTGGCGAAATCCATCAGCAATTCCGGTGAGGATTCGCAGGCATACACCAGTGAATCGCCGAGCACGACCCGACCTTCGGCATCGGTATTATCAATTTCAACGCTCAGGCCACTGCGCGTAACAATCACTTCGCCGGGACGAAAGGCATTCGCGCTAATAGCGTTCTCAACCGCAGGAATAAGACATTGCAGACGCACCGGCAAACCGGTCGCCATGATGAGTTGCGCCAGCCCGAGCGCATGCGCAGCACCGCCCATATCTTTTTTCATATTGCGCATGCCGTCAGCGGTTTTGATATCGAGACCACCGGTGTCGAAACACACACCTTTGCCGACGAGCGAAATTTTTGGATGGGCTTCATTGCCCCAATTCAATTCGATCAAACGCGGCGCGCGATGGCTGGCGCGACCAACGGCATGAATGGCCGGGAAATTTTGTTTCAGTAAATCATCGCCGACAATAATATTCGCCGTGCCGCCGTAAGCTTGCGCCAGGCGAATGGCAACCGCTTCGAGTTCTTCCGGGCCCATGTGCTCGGTTGGCGTGTTGATTAAATCGCGCACCAAAGTGGTGGCTTTCAAGACCGCAAACGTTTCAGAACTTTCACCAACGCTTTCCAAACACAAGCGCGCGACTGGTTTGGTTTCGACATAACGATTAAAACGATACGCGCCCAAACCCCAGCTCAACAAAGCCAGTGCGGCATCCATTTTTAGTGGGGATGAAGACGTTATGCGATACGCATGCAGCGACGGCAACATAGTAGGAAGATGCGACAGGCAATACGGGTCGTTGGCATCGTTAACACCAACGGCAACCATGCCGGCTTTGCCTTCGCTATCGGGAATCAATAAAAAACTTCCGCCACTGGCAGTGAAAGCCTGCGCGGCCAACCATGCCTGCACTTGCGGTGTTTGCTGATCGCGCCACACGGAAAAATCACTGCGATTCATCAAGACCAAAGGCACCGCATTCGCGATTTGGTCGGGCGTGGCAAAGCAGGGCGGTAAACTCATGATATTTTCATTTCCATGTGAATGTGTTCGACCTGCTCGAGATGATCGGCAAGATCGGTCAAGCTGGTGAATTGTAAATCGGGTGCGGCATACATTTCCGGCCAGTTTTCATTGCGACGATTGATCCAGCAACTGCGAAGACCGGCGCGTTGCGCACCCACCACATCCAGCAGCGGGTCATCGCCAATATGCAAAACTTCAAATGCTTGCACACCGAGGCGTTCGCAGGTGGCATGAAAAATAGGCGCGTCGGGTTTGGCATGGCCTTCGTTTCTGGCCGCAACAAAATGTACAAAATGATCGGCAATACCAATGCGATTCAAATCGGCATTGCCATTGGTTAACGCGGCGACTGGATAGCGCGCAGTCAAGCGTTTCAAGGCAGGCAAGGCATCGGGATAAAATTCGATATCGTTTCTGGCCGCGTAAAAAACATCGAAAGCCGCTTCGGCATGATGTTCGGCATCGCCACTTTCACGCAGCGCATGCAATAAAGATAATTTTCGCTGCTGGGTAAAATCGTGTTCGATACCGGGATACAACTCGACAATATTGATCCGCAGCTCACGCATTTTTTCCAGCGGAAAGTTTTTTGCGGTATTGGGACAATTTTCTTGCAGAAAAATATCAAGCGCGGATTCGGCCCGCTCAATCACCGGCCAGA
The DNA here is from genome assembly GCA_043717775.1 of Arenimonas sp. Lineage (GTDB taxonomy): Bacteria > Pseudomonadota > Gammaproteobacteria > Xanthomonadales > Xanthomonadaceae > Arenimonas. The sequence continues at coordinate 13,814 of JAYSXB010000012.1, read as the reverse complement.
TCGGCCAAAGGGTGTCATCCAAATCAATGCTGAGCGCGCGTATGTGTTTCACGCCCGAAGTTTAACACTTCGCAGGAGGCCGCTTGCGGGCGACTTGCGGCGACCTTCACGTACTCGTCATTCGGGCCTGGAAGAACCTCCTACAAAAGCATGTTCCGTGGGAGCGCCCGTCAGGCGCGAAGGGTCTGCTGCGATGTTTGAAGTTGTTCTATGCCGGCAAAGAATTCGCAAGCGATGGAGATTGATCACTACAAATTACCGATTCGTAGGAGCGTGCTTTAGCCGCGACCGAAAAATCTGGCGAGGTTTTTCGCGCCTGACGGGCGCTCCCACGGAATGACGAAACCCATCACTTCATCTGCAAATAACCCGTCTGCCTTCCACGTTGCAGGCCGAGGCTTAATTCTTTTGGTGGGCTTGCCAATGCACTACGCAAATCTTGCAAATCACGAATCTGCGTGCGGTTGATCATCGCAATGCGATCGCCTGCTTCAAGACCACTGCGAGCTCCGCGACTGCCTGCGCTCACTTTGCTGACAATCACGCCGCGCGCGCCCTGCGAGCGATAGCGTTCGGGCAAGTCGATCAAAGTCGCACCACTTAAACGCGGATCAATTTGTGCTCCTTCAAGTTGTTTGGCCTGCGCTTTTAAAGTTGTTTGAAAACTGAGCGCCTGACCATTACGCAGCAAATCGACTTTGACCGATTGGCCGACTGGCAATAAGCCTTCGATATTGTGCAGCGCTTCGGCGCTGTCTGTGCGTTGACCATTTAATGCGGTAATCACGTCTTCGGGTTTCAGACCAGCCGCTTCCGCTGGCGATGCACGAAACACCCTCGACACCAAGGCGCCACGAATATTTTTCAAGCCCAGTTGCGTGGCAATGTCGGGCGAAATATCAATGGTATCGACACCTAGCGAACCACGACGCACTTCGCCGTAAGCCATGATTTGCCGCATGATTTCGCTGGCTAAATTGACCGGGATCGCAAAGCCCAAGCCAATATTGCCGGCCGCGCTACCCTGCGGATTAAAACTGGCGGCATTAATGCCGACCAATTCGCCACGTAAATTCACCAGCGCACCGCCGGAATTGCCGGGATTAATCGAGGCATCGGTCTGGATAAAATTTTGATAGCCAAAACCCTGCAAACCACTACGACCGACCGCTGAAATAATGCCCGAGGTCACCGTTTGGCCAAGACCAAAGGGATTGCCGACCGCAACTACGAAATCACCAACGCGCAGATTTTTTCCATCGGCCAGTGGCAGTGCCGTCAAGCCGGTCGCCTGAATTTGAATCACGGCAATATCGGTATCGGCATCCGAACCAATCGGCTGGGCTTCAAAAGTACGACCATCGCTCAGAATAACCGACACTTCATCGGCGCCTTCCACCACATGGTTATTGGTCAGGATCAAACCGCGTTTGGCATCAACAATGACGCCCGAACCCAATGATTGCGAAATACGTTGTTGCGGCACCCGCGAGCCACCAAAAAATTCGGCCATTGGGTTGCGCACACGCACCACTTGTTTGGTATAGATATTCACCACCGCGGGCGTTACTTTTTCCAGCATCGGTGCTAGCGAAGGCATCGGCGTGCCGCCGACTTGCGCCGGGAGCGCTGCATTCGCGACGCTGGGCAGCACTAACTGCGAAGCGCTTTCAACCAACTGTGTAGCCGGGCTGGGCTCGGGCGGCAAGCTCAGAGCATGGACGGTCAGGCCGCCGCCTAGCGCAGCAAAAAAGACACAAAGCATCGTTGGGATGGGGCGCATGATCTACTCAAAAATGGGGTTGGGCTAAAAACTGCTGCCAGACTAGCAAAATCAAAATGTTTTTCACCCTGCAAGAGGTCATAGTGGTGCGGGGCGGTTCAGTAAGCAATTGTTTTTGATACGGAAAAATTTATCCGGCCGTATATGACAAACGGTTGACAGCGGCGGGTGGAGGGCGTAATTTCCCTTCTCGGCTCTTACACAATATATTGGGTAAGTGGCGGGGGGAGGCCCCAATGGGTGGTGTCGGATGATACCTAAGCCCGCGAAGGCCCTGCATAAGCCTGTAGCACCTATCGCGGTACAAACATGGAAGTAAGTCTGGACAAATTGGACGCTCGCGGGTTTTGGCCCACAGGCGCGTTTACCTGTCTTTTCCCTTTGGCAACGAGAACAGCTTCACACTAATTTTAATAACGTCAACGCGGAGCGGTGGCGATGGAGGATACAGGCACTATGAGTACGGTTCGCTTGGAAGCGGTCAACACAACATCGGTAGCAGAGATTGATATGCAACCGGCCTCATACGATATTTGGGATAAGAAATATCGCCTGAAATCCAAACAAGGTGACTCTGTCGACCACAGCATCGACGACAGTTACAAACGCGTGGCCAAAGCATTGTCAGATGCCGAAACCACGACCGAAAAACAAAAATACTGGAACGAGCGTTTTCTTTGGGCTTTGCGCCGCGGAGCAATTCCCGCCGGCCGCATTACTTCCAATGCTGGGGCCCAGGAACACAAACCTGCCACCAGTACGATTAACTGCACCGTGTCGGGCATCATTACCGATTCGATGGACGGCATTCTGGATAAAGTCCACGAAGCTGGTTTAACCCTGAAAGCCGGTTGCGGCATTGGCTATGAATTTTCCACACTGCGTCCGCGCGGTGCCTATGTTGCAGGCGCAGGCGCCTATACCAGCGGCCCGCTGAGCTTCATGGATATCTACGACAAAATGTGTTTCACCGTGTCCTCGGCCGGTGGCCGTCGCGGCGCGCAAATGGGCACCTTCGATGTTTCGCATCCCGATGTAAAAGAATTTATTGGCGCCAAGCGCGAAGACGGTCGTCTGCGTCAATTTAATTTGTCATTGCTTATTACCGACGAATTCATGAAGGCCGTTGAAGTCGATTCCGATTGGCCTTTGGTGTTCCCGGTAAATATCAAAGAAAAAAATGAAGTCGATCTGGATAACACCAAGGAAGTGGTCTGGCGCGAATGGCCGCATAGCCATAATTATGTGACGCGCGAAGACGGCCTGGTCGCCTGCAAAATTTATGGCCACATCCGCGCGCAGCAATTGTGGAACCGCATCATGGCGTCCACGTATGATTTCGCTGAACCGGGTTTTATTCTTATCGACCGCGTTAACGAAATGAATAACAACTGGTGGTGCGAAAATATTCGTGCGACCAATCCTTGTGTCACTGCTGACACTTGGGTGCAAACCAGTGAAGGTCCGCGTCAAGTGGCAGAGCTCGTTGGAACTCCGTTTCAGGCCCGAGTGGATGGCATCGATCACGCGACCGGCGCTGAAGGTTTTTTCCGCACGGCCACTAAAAACACCGTTAGCTTAAAAACCGACGAAGGCTATTCACTACGTTTAACCGCTGACCATCGCGTGCGTCGCGTTAGCCAGTTCACGCGCTGGACCACTCAGACCGAGTGGTGTGAAGCCGCTGACCTGCAAACCGGTGATCGCGTATTACTCAACAACCATCGCAGCAATGCGCAGTGGTCGGGTAATTACACGCGCGAACAAGGTTATTTATTAGGCCTGTTGTTAGGCGACGGCGTGCTTAAAAATGACAAAGCAGTGCTGTCAGTCTGGGCAGCAAGTGCGGTCGCCAATGGTCCTGAATCCACGCTGGCATCGGGCGTGACTGCATTAATGCAAGAAGCAGAATTGGCCGCCATGAGTTTGCCGCATCGCGCAGATTTTACCGGTTGGCACGCTGTAGCTGGCCGTGGTGAGTGGCGCATGAGTTTGGCCGCTTTAAAAGAATTGGCTGAAGAAGTGGGCATGCAACCGGGCAGCAAAGCTGTTACGCCCGTGATGGAACGTGCTTCCAGTCATTTTTATCAAGGTTTTTTGCGTGGCTTTTTTGATGCCGATGGTTCGGTGCAAGGTAGTCAGGAAAAAGGCGTTAGCGTACGTTTGGCGCAGTCAGATATTTCACGCCTGGAAGCAACGCAACGCATGCTGCTTCGCATGGGCATTTCCTCGACTATTTATCGTGAACGTCGCGAAGCCGGTGAGAGCTTACTGCCTGATGGCCTTGGCGGCAGTCGTCTTTATTCGACACAGGCGCAACATGAATTGGTCATTAGTGGCGATAACTTGCAGCGTTATGCCGATTTAATTGGCTTCGCCGACAGTGACAAAAATGCCCGTCTGCAAAATGCGATTTCAAATTATCGCCGCATGCCAAACCGTGAGCGTTTTGTTGCCACCGTACAAAGCATTGTCGTGAATGCCGACAGTGAAGATGTTTATGATGTGCAAGTGCCCGGCATCAACACCTTTGATGGCAATGGTTTGCATGCACACAATTGTGGCGAACAACCGTTACCGCCCTATGGCGCCTGCTTATTAGGCTCGATCAATCTCACCAAATTTATCCGTGACGCGTTCACCGATAAAGCTGCGTTCGATTGGGAAGAATACAAAGAAGTGGTGCGCGTATTCACCCGCATGCTCGACAACGTGGTGGAAGTCAACGGCTTGCCACTGGAGCAGCAACGCGCAGAAATTATGCGCAAGCGTCGTCACGGCATGGGCTTTTTGGGCCTGGGCTCGACCATGACCATGCTGAAAATGAAATATGGTTCGGAAGAATCCTGCGCTTTCACTGAAGAAATTTCGAAAGAAATGGCCATTGCCGGTTGGGAAGTAGCACTGAGTCTGGCGAAAGAAAAAGGCGCCGCGCCCATCATGGACGAAGACTTTGTTGTCGATGCCGAAATGCTGCGCAAACGCCCTGAAATGACGAAAGACGGCTGGAAGCTCGGCCAAAAAATCAAAGGTCGCCAACTGCATGCCACTTACTCGCGTTATATGCAGCGTGTGGCTGGTGTCGCGCCAGAATTAGTCAAAGAATTATCGGAAGTCGGTGCGCGCTTTACTCACCACAGTTCTATCGCACCGACCGGCACCATTTCTTTATCGCTTGCCAACAACGCCAGTAACGGAATCGAACCCTCGTTCGCGCACCACTACTCGCGCAACGTCATTCGCGAAGGCAAGAAGTCGAAAGAAAAAGTGGAAGTCTATAGCTTTGAATTATTGGCCTACCGCACCTTGGTCAATGCCGAAGCCATGCCGTATTCCACCGAAGCGAATGCACAACTGCCGGAATACTTCATTGCCGCCGACGACATTCTGCCGAAAGCCCACGTCGATATTCAGGCCGCCTCGCAATTGTGGATTGATTCCTCGATTTCCAAAACCGCGAACGTGCCGACCGACTTTGCCTACGAAGAGTTCAAAGACATTTATCGCTACGCCCATTCCAAAGGCTTGAAGGGCTGCACCACGTTCCGCTTCAACCCGGCTGCCTTCCAGGGCGTGCTGGTAAAAGAATCGGATCTTGAAAACACGATGTATAAATTTGAACTCGAAGACGGCAGCGTCGTCGAAGTTAAAGGCAACGAAGAAATTGAATACGACGGCGAAATCCATAGTGCCGCCAATTTGTTCGATGCCTTGAAAGAAGGTTACTACGGTAAATTTTAATGTTTCTTTTGTCGGCCTTCATTTACGTGGTGGCCGATAACAGAACGCTATGGCGTAACAACATTTAAGACTTCAACCTAACGAGGAGGCAATATGAAAAAGAAAACCGGAAATGTCATCAGCAATAGCTTCAATAGTGCAGTTGAAGCCGTGAGCGGAAAAGCGAACGAAGTCGTTGCCGCCGTGAAAAAGAAAACCGCACCGGCGCGTAAAAAAGCCGAGGCCGCTGTAAAGGGCGCTATTAAATCGGCTGAAAAATCCAACGCTGGCAAGGCAGTAAAATCCGCCGCCGCCGCTGCAGGCAAAAAAATCGATGCTGCCAAGAAATCGGCAGGCGATGCATTTGACAAAGCCAAAGCTGCCGTGACTAAAGCACCAGCGAAAAAAGCGGCTGCCAAAAAGAAAGCCCCCGCTAAAAAGGCCCCGGCCAAAAAAGCCGCCGCCAAAAAAGCACCGGTAAAAAAAGCCGTCGCGGCCGTTAAAAAAGCCGTCAAGAAGGCCGTGAAAAAAGCCGCCAAGAAACCGGCAAAAAAAGCGGCAAAGAAAAGATAAGACCCGCCAAGCCCCTCTCCCCCCGGGAGAGGGTGCCCCGCAGGGGCGGGAGAGGGTAAAACGTAGCAAGCAAACCAAACACCGCCGCACTACATGAAGAAGTGCAGACAACAAGAAATACCACGGAGTTCAAGCAGCAATGGCCATCAAAATTACAAAAAAAATCAAGAACTACAGCGTCGTCAAGCCCGAAGATAAAGTGGCCGAGGCAGCACCTGCGCCGCAAACCATTATCATCGAGCGCCCGATGGCCGAAATCATCCTGATGCACGAAAAACTCGAGCGTCCGGAAGCCCTGGTCGGCTCGACCTACAAAATCAAATCCCCGCTCGTTGAGCACGCCATGTACGTCACCATCAACGACATCGTGCTCAACCCCGGCACCGAACACGAACTGCGCCGCCCGTTCGAAGTGTTCATCAATTCGAAAAACATGGACCACTTCCAGTGGGTGGTTGCCATCACCCGCATCATGAGTGCCGTGTTCCGCAAGGGCGGCGACGTTACCTTCCTGGTCGAAGAGCTGAAAGCCGTATTCGACCCACGCGGCGGTTACTTCAAGGCCGGCGGCGTTTACATGCCGTCGATCGTTGCCGAAATCGGCAGCGTGATCGAACAACACATGAAATCCATTGGTCTGATCCACGACCCGGAAATCTCCGATGCACAACGCGCACTGATTGCCGAAAAACGCGCAGCTTACGAGAACCGCAATGCAAAAAAGTCTGATCCCGCGACCGCGGGCTTAGAAGAAGGTTTAGTTCCGGGCGACCTCGCCGGAGCCGGTGCTGAAAGCGCGTTACGCGCTGACGAGGCAGCAACGGCAAACACCGGCGAGGGCGCCTCTTTTCCTGCTAGCGCAAGCATGTGCTTCAAGTGCAACACCAAGGCCATGATCTTGATGGATGGGTGTCAGACTTGTTTGAATTGTGGGTATAGCAAGTGTGGTTGAGTAAGTAAGTTTAATTTAATAAAAAAGGCGGCTAAATGCTGCCTTTTTTATTGGGAAAAAGAAGGAGAATATAAAATTCATGAAAACGAACGATAGAATCGCAGATGATTTCGCGCCACTTTGGAATGATGTGGCCGAGAATTCTAATTTCCCTGAAAGCCGGCCACTTTTAGCGCATTACACAACAATTTCTACGCTCGAGCAGATTCTACGCAACGATCAACTGTGGTTTTCAAACCCACTGTACATGAATGACATTGAGGAATTAAGGATTGGTGTTTCTGAAAGTGCGAATGCAATTCGATTGGATAAGAATCTTGAGAATGCATGTGGCACCGAGGAGCGCCATGGTTTATTTTTAGATGCGTTTGAATACCATCTGCAATATTTTGGACAAGTACATTCATTTGATACGTATGTATTTTCTTTGTCAGAGTATGATGTAGAAGACGTCCATGGAAAGCTATCAATGTGGCGTGGATACGGCGCGAATGGAAATGGAGCAGCAATTGTTTTTGATACTTCAAAACTGATTGCGGTTGAAGATTCGCCGATTATCGTTTCGAAAGTCGAATATATGACTAAACAGAATCGGCTGAAATGGATCCATGAGAAAATTGCACAGTTCGTATTGTTAATGAAGAATAATTTCGTTCCAGACGAAGGTCTGGGGTTTTTAGCTGCATTGTTGCTGCAAAGAATAATTATTTTTTCTATTTTTACAAAACATTCTGGGTTTTCTGAAGAGAAAGAGTGGCGTGCCGTCTATATGCGTAGCCGCGATCATAAAGAGTTGCTGGTGAATATGTTGCACTATCACGTAACTGAAAGCGGAATTGAACCAAAGCTAAAATACAAAATTGGCGCGATGAAGGCTTCTATTGGAGATGAGGTGTCTTTAGAAGAATTGATACATAAAATTCTGTTAGGTCCCTCAATATCGGGGCCTTATGCTATTGATACGGTTCATCGCATGCTTGAAATAATCAACAAGAAAAAACTTTTCGGAAAAGTATTTGCATCAGAGATACCCTATCGACCAATGCGCTAGACTAAAAAAGCACCGTAGCCCGGGTTGCGCTTCACCAACCCGGGTTCTCAAACACGCGATGCAGTCTATACGGATCGGGTTTTTACCCAGCTCATTTTAGAAATAAGGCCATAAGGTGCGCACTCAAACCTTGTATCGATGCATAGGGTGCCGCCCATGGCGCACCGTCTTCGTGATGTTGGTGAGGCCGGAGTGCGATACCTTTTGAATTGATTGGGATGCCGGCTTCGTGACAGACATCCGGCGTGGTGCGCTTGAGCGCACCCTATGAGCTCTGTTTTAAAGTGTCCGAGAAAGCGGGGGTAGCCCAACCTGACCCCTTTTTTTCCTCCTATAAAAGCGAGATATTTATTACTACCCGTGCGCCTCATAAACAATCCTTCCAACCCCGAATGGCTGCCCTCGCACCACATCCGCCACTTGTTTGGTTGAGCGAAATAGTTGGCTCTGCGTTCGGGGGCTTTCGCTAGAAAAGGCTTAATTAATTTGTGCCCATTCCCAAATATTACTTGTGGTATTTAAAGCCGCTTTTAATTTTAAAATGCCGTCGCTGCCTACGTTGAAATAAGCGACCTTTACTGCGCTGCTAGCTGTTGTAATTTGGCGATTTTGCCAGATGCGCCCGCCAAAAATTGTATATTTCCCTGGAGCTAGGCTGGTCACCATAATGGTATCGGTGTCGTCTGCATTGACAACCAACCATGTCGGATTGCCGCCTTTTATATAACTCATTGTTAAGCGGGCACCAAAAAAGGGATTGGCTGCAGCGTTAACAGCAGCTGCTTGATCTGCGACTTCAACGGGCGCGGTTGTGGTGTTTCTTTTGGGTTTGGTGGGGCATGGGATGACGGTGATGCCATTCGGAAGTCCGGTTTCAATCATCGTAGTAATGTACTTATTCGCTGATGTCGGGTCGCTGGTAATATTGCCTTGTGCATGAAAAGCGCCGGGGCTGTTTCTTCTGAAACACACCCTGGACGTTGGGGAAGTGAAGGAACCTGTTACTGAAATTAATTTCTCACTGCTGTCATAGGTGGAAGTAGAATATACGAACAGCGAAAATATATTTGCAGTGTTGGAATTAGGCCAAGTGTCAAAGGATATGTTGTTCGAACCATCATAACTAGTTCCGCCTTGATAACCACCAGAAATAGTTACTTCTTTTAAATACGCATCGGCATCAACATAACCACGGGTGTAGGTACGGTGGATCGTTTTAGCTTGTGCATCAGCATGCTGGCTAATCAGCGTTAAAAACAGTATGGCTACTACAAGCCCAAAATGATGGGATCGCATTTTCATCTTATTTCCCCTTTAGGATATGACAAAGAATATAGTGTCTACGGTTGATGTTTAATAACGGTAGTAGCTAACCCCTGTTGATCAAACACGTATGCCAATACACTCATTGGTCATGCTAGACGATTAACTGAAATGTGTATACATCACTGTCATTTCCGAATGCGCTTGTAGGGTGCAAGGCCATAAGCTGCGTGAACACGGTAACACGGTAAGTCGGGCCTCGGCCCGACGCTTTTAACCGATTGCGACGCAGCCCATGTCGGGCCGGGGCCCAACCTACGGAATTCAATAATTCATGACTGTCGAAACTTTCAGCTTTGCAAAACTTGATGAGCGCATCGAAAAAATTCCTAATGCACCGGGCGAGTTGGCGCTTTTTCCGAAAGAGTTAATGGTATGGGAGTTCATCGGTGTTTTCGGCACGTTACTGGGTTTAATTCCCTCGTTAATCGTTATGTTTATTACGCCCGATATATGGATGATACATATCGCCAGAATGGGCTTGGTAATCATGGTAATCGGATACCTTCCCGGCTTTATTTATAAGTGCTGGGGTTTGACTAAAGGTATGTGGGGTTGGCGGGAGCGGTTTATTTCCGGCGCGGATTACGCTTTTGAACACCATCGCGAACTCATTCAATGGTTGATGCAGTTTCCTAAAGAAGTATTAGAAGATCGCATGCACTTCATCCGTGATGCTCGTCTGCGCATGGGTGACAAATTGGGTTTGGTGATTGGCAGTTTGGAAAAGCTCGGCATGGTTCCGGTAGTAATCGCCGTCATCACACAAATACAGGAAGTTCGTGATTTGGGTTCTTTGCCACCTTGGCGAATCGTCTTGGCATTTTTCCTGATCTTGATGTACGCCATCACCATTTCGATTTCACTTATGCGCTTACGAGCCCAGCTTCACGAAACGCTGCTGTCGTATGCAATCAATAAATTGAATAAAAGCCCGTAACCGCATTCAAAAATAATATTGGAGTAGGGTGGATCCCGCGCTCTTTGCGGTATCCACCAAACACCCTCGCAATCTGCGGTGGAATCACCAACGGTGTGCCACCTGTTGGTGGTTCCACCCTACGAATTGAATACAATCTTGAAATTGGGTTTTCAATTTTCTGTAGGTGATCATAAATGGCAATAATATTTTTACTTATCTATATTCTAATTTTCATACTATTTTGGTTTTTGGTGAAAGGTAGTTTGAAGTTAATACTCAAAGAAAAATATAAAAAGCATTATTCTGTGATTGGCTTTCTATTTCTTCTACCTTTTATAATTATCATGCTCGGTTTTTTGGCTGTGGCAGTTATCCCTTTTCCTGCTGATTAATGCGGTAAGTCGGATCCCGGGCCGATGCTTTTGACAGCGCGATAAGGTGCGCTAATCATAGGGTGCGACGCGGCGCACCAATGCCTCGACGACGGATTCGTGTCGAGATGACAAATAACGGCAATCTGACGCTTGTGTTCGCCTAGTATGAAACGTCCGGCAAGGTGCGCTTGAGCGCACCCTACGAACGCAATAAAAATCCGTTGAAAAACGGGGCCCAGAAGCAAAGTGCAAAGCTAGGATTAGACTCTGCCTTGGAGCTGCTTCTGGATCCCGGCTTTCGCGGGGAAGACGGTGAATACTATAAGGGACATTAGAGACATTCTAAACGCGGTAAGTTGGGCAGAATTTTGTAGGTCAGGCCCCGGCCCGACGCTTTTAACCGATTGCGACGCAGCCCATGTCGGGCCGGGGCCCGACCTACGTCACTGCAATTTGCAATTGCTCATGTTGGAATTTAGCGTGGTCCCGCCGACTTCAAAGCATTTATTCAAAATCGCTGGCATATCGTTGAGATCGAAGATGGTTTTGTTCGGTTGCCACACCAGGCCAGTTTGATTAGTTGCTCGCACCTTGATGCGCGTTACCGACATCGGAATGGACAAAGTATAAGTATAGCCAGCGGTTTTTTGGCCGCTTTGCCAACGCCCCGAGCTCCTGGCACAAGGGGATTCCCACTCGGCAAAGAACTCTGCGATATAAGCGCCACTGTGGATAAATTTGATTTGCCTCGTTGTACTAAGGTTGCCGCCGTTACGATCCGGGAAACACGGATCGGCGGCTTCCCTTCTACGCAAATCGGCCGTGTCCTTGTCACGTTCCATCTGAGTTTGCGCCTGCCCTTGCCGGATTCGTTCTTCAACGCTGGGTTCGGTCGGTGTCGCCGGTGTGTCGGCTACTGGAGCAGTAGCAGTGTTGGTTGCCTCGGCATTGCGGATGTCAGCGGTTACATTTTCCGGCGTTGCTTCAACCGGTTCGCTTTCTGCTGTCGCTTGCTCTTCTTCGGTTTCGCTGCTCAGGACTTCATCGCTCGTTGTTTTGTCGGCAACCGAATCGCTTTCCTCGCAGCCTTCTGTGCCGGCTTCAATCGCTGCCGCATCGCAGTCTGACTGCGCTCGCGCGCGTGATGCAAAAACACTCGACGACACCAGTATGACAATCGCAATCGATTGCAAACGATTCATGACTTTCTCTCTGAAGTAGAAGCAACAATAATACGGAAACGTCATAAGTTGCGCCAACTTTCATACAAGGCCGTAAGCTGCATTCAAAAATAATATTGACGTAGGGTGGATCCCGCTCTCTACGCGGTATCCACCAAACTCCATCGCAATCTGTGGTGGAATCACCAACGGTGTGCCACCTGTTGGTGGTTCCACCCTGCATACCGAATCATCAATATGAATTACGCCATCCGCGGATAATCGGTATAACCCTCTGCACCGCCTCCGTAATACAACTCCGGACGACCGGGATTTAGCGGAGCGTTTTTTTCCAGGCGCGCGGGCAAATCGGGGTTGGCAATAAAGGGCCTTCCCATTGCAATGGCATCAATGAGATTGGCATCCAGAAGCGGCTGTGCTTTTTTCAGGCTATAGCCACCCGCGGCAACAATAACGCCGGGGAATTTGGCGCGTAGATGTTCGCGAAATTCACTTGTTAAGGCTGGGCCGCCAGCCCAATCGGGTTCCGATAAATGCAAATAGCCCAAGCCGCGCTTGGCGAATTGCCCGGCTAGATATAAGCCCATCGCTTCACCGGCGGTATCATCCAAGCCATTAAAAATGCCCAATGGCGAAATGCGGATGCCAACATGCGCCGCATCCCATTCGCCGATGACGGCATCGACTACTTCAAGCGTCAAGCGTGCACGGTTTTCCAAACTTCCGCCATATTGATCAGTGCGGAAATTGCTTTGCTCCGACATAAACTGATGCATCAAATAGCCATGCGCGGCATGGATTTCCACCATGTCAAAACCGGCTTCGCGAGAATTTCGGGTAGCGATTCGGTATTGTTCAAGCAAGCGCGGAATTTCATCGGTGCGCAGGGCGCGTGGCGTGCTGCAGGCGATACGCACCATGTTGCCATGCTCGTCTTTCACCGTGGTTTTATTTTGGTAGGGTTTGTCTGAAGCCGAAACTGGCGCTTGCCCGTCAATCTGCAAGCTGGTGTGCGACACGCGGCCAACATGCCAAAGCTGCATACAGATTTTTCCGCCTGCGCTATGCACCGCATCAGTCACCACTTTCCAGTCGGCCACTTGCTCGGCGCTGTAAATGCCGGGCGTATCGGCATAGCCTTTGCCTTCTGGCGATATTTGCGTGGCTTCGGTAATCACCAAGCCCGCGCTGGTGCGTTGGGCATAATATTCTGCCATCAAAGCATTCGGCACATCGCCGGGTTGCGTGGCACGCATGCGGGTTAAAGGCGCCATGAAAATACGGCTGTTCAAATGCAGCGAGCCAATATTGATGGCGTCAAACAGCGTTACAGACATGCAAATCTCCTGGAATTCAAGCAATCACGGTAAAGGCGGTACACTTTTTTCAGTCAAGGATAGATTTAGGCGAATCGATCAAATACAAGGCGAAGCATCGTAGCCCGGGTCACGCTCCATCGACCCGGGTTCTCAAACATTCGATGTAACTCATTCAAATCGTGTTTTTTGTAAAATGTATTCTAAGCCGTAGGGCGCAATACGCTCCGCCATCGCGCCGAAAAAACAACAAATCGATTTGAAAAGTTTTCGCATTTCCTTCTTTAAAAAAAAGACTATGTAGAAGACTGAAGACAAGCCTTTCGGCGCAATGGTGGAGCGTATTGCGCCCTACCAAAAAAGTGCGGTAAGCCGAGCATATTTTGTAACATGGTAAAGGCCGCAAGCCGCATTCAAAAATAATAGTGACGTAGGGTGGATCCCGCGCTCTATGCGGTATCCACCGAACTCCATCGCAATCTGCGGTGGAATCACCAACGGCGTGCCACCTGTTGGTGGTTCCACCCTTGTGTATCGATAATTTGTTATTTTGTCACTGCGTTAGCGTCAGCAGTTTGATAGCCCGCGCCACCCTTGATCGTTGCAGATCGTTTCGTAG
>JAYSXB010000110.1:0-1797 GCA_043717775.1 Arenimonas sp. | reverse complement strand
TCACGAGCGCGATAGCAGATTGCCGCAATTTCTGGTCTTTTCTAGCGTCACCAGGTGCACGCCCGAAATTATCGCAGGCCTTTCGCGCTCGTGAGCGCTCCTACGGCCATCTAATCCTGTAAACAAACCTGTCCGTCAATGCATTGCACCGGCACCGCTTTCAAGCTGGCGCCGCGACACGGCCCTGCCACGCACTCGCCGTTATCCAGTCGAAAAGTAGCGCCGTGGGCAGCGCACACTAAATTGCCGTCCTGCATCAGGAATTTGCCAGGGGCATAGTCCAAACGACGACCAGCATGCGGGCAGATATTCAGCCAAGCCTGAATTTGCTCGTCATCAAGATAAAGCAAGATGGCTTCATTATCACCGTCAATGTCTGCGTTTACGACGATGATCTGCCGATTTGGCAAATCATCGCGTGAAATTAACGTTCTGCTTACACTTTCCATCGCGTCGCTCGCCATACTTCGGTTCCGCCTATTTTGACATGCCCATCATGCCAATTTTTATGCATCGCGTATTCAGTTATTGCCCCAGCAAGCCTCGCAGCCCGCTTATGCGTCTGCTATTTGGCCTGATGGGCTTGTTATTGCTGGCTTTCTTGCTAGTGTTCGGAATTTTCATCGGCGCTGCCATGTTGTTGTTTGCAGCCACCCGCCGTTTATTGGCCTCGCGCAAATCTGCCGTTGCCGTTAATCAAACCAATGATGTCATTGACGCCGAATTCCATGTCGTCAGCAAAAATCCGGTTTCAATCAACGCAAAATAAAACACGTGAAGATGCTGGTATAAAGTCAGCACTCATTACCAAGAGCTACAGATGCTATCAAAGCAATACTTGTTCCCTACGCCACCTCAAGCCAGCGTGCGCGTGCATGGCGAAAGCGCTCATTTCCCGGTGCATCGTATTTATTGTGTTGGCCGAAACTTTGCCGAGCATGCCAAAGAAATGGGCGCCGAAGTCCCTGCCCGCGGCACTCCGGTATTTTTTATGAAACCCGCCGACGCCGTTGTTACCAAAGGTGGCGACATTCCCTACCCCGGCATGACTAATGATTTGCATCATGAAGTGGAGCTAGTGGTTGCGCTTGACAGCGATGCCGACGGTATTGTCGATATGGCATCGGCACAAGACTATATCTTTGGTTACGGGGTGGGTCTGGATTTAACGCGTCGGGATTTACAAAATTTCGCCAAGGAAAAACGCCTGCCCTGGGACACCTCAAAAGGCTTTGATTATTCGGCACCAGTGAGTGCCATCATTCCCAAAGACCAAATAAAAGATATCGAGGCTTTGGTGCTTTCTTTGCAGGTCAATGATGTCATCCGTCAGCGCGCGCCACTATCCGACATGGTGTTCAATGTAGATGAAATTATTCACGAACTTTCAAAACTGTATTGTTTAAAAGCAGGCGATCTGATTTTTATGGGAACGCCCAGTGGTGTTGCGGCCCTACACCCTGGCGATAAATTCACCGCCAGTCTGGAAGGCCTGATTGATTTTCATGGCAATATTGCAGTCGCGTAATTACTTAAAACAAACAAAGGGAGAGAAAAAATGGGGATGATTTCTGAATTCAAAGAATTTGCGATGAAAGGCAATGTCGTTGATTTAGCAGTCGGTGTCATTATTGGTACCGCCTTTGGCAAGATTGTGTCGTCACTTGTTGATGGCATCATCATGCCGATCGTTGGCAATATGTTAGGCGGCGTTAATTTTAGTGACCTCGCCTATACGCTCACGCCCGCAGTAATGACAGATGGCAAAGAAACCGCCGCCGCAGTATTAATCAAATA
>JAYSXB010000109.1:0-4661 GCA_043717775.1 Arenimonas sp. | reverse complement strand
AAGGCAGTCGATTAGGGTTTCAGGATTTAGTGAATGGCGATACCGAAATTGCGATGATGTCACGATCATTATCCGCAAAAGAAATAGATGATGGTTGGCAACTCGGCAGTTTGAATTCGGCTGATCAAGAACACGTGATTGCTTTGCAAGCCATTACTGCCATCGTGCACCCTAACAATCCAATACCGGGTTTGGATGTGTCGCAACTAGCCAAAATAATTTCTGGTGATATTACTGACTGGAAACAGCTAGGCGGTAAATCCGGGCCCATTCATTTGCATATTGCAAGCCAGGGAACCGGCTTGGCTGAAATGCAGACGGCAATTCTAAATGTCAGTGCTGCGTCAAAAAGTGCTCAAAGGCATGCGGACTCGAAAACAATTCGTGTCATGGTTTCAAGTGACCCCAATGCCATTGGCATTACTGAATTTACCAATAGAGCGGGCACTTATCGTGCATTGCCGATACGCATTGGCAATCGCTATATTGCCGCCGATCAACTGCATATCAAAACTGAAGATTATCCTTTAATGAGGCGTTTATATTTTTACACGGGGCAGATTATTACTGCGTTAGGCCGAGGCTTTGTGACTTATGCGGAATCTGAGGAAGCTCAGCGCTTGCTTGCTACCGAGGGATACTTAAGCCTGGCGCCTGTGTTAATTGCTAAAGCCGGAAAAAAAGATTTACCGAAGGAATATTTACAATGGGTTGATGGCGCTTCACAAGTCTCGCTTTCTTTCCGTTTTGGCGACAGCGCATTTTCAATTTTTGATAGTCGTGGCGCCCAAGATATAGCCCGGTTAAAAGATTTTATGAGCCGCCCTGAAAACAAGAATCGCAAAGTTATATTGGTTGGGCACGCCGAAAAGCAATCTTCTATTTATATGGCCAATTCTGTTAGTAACGAATATGCCGATTTGGTTGCAAGCGCACTGATGGAAATTGGTGTTAACCCCATGAGAGTAAGAGGCGTGGGATATGCATTACCGCTGACTTTGACGAATAACAGTGTGTACAGGAATCGTCGGGTTGAAATTTGGTTGCGGTAAGTCCGTAGGGTGGAACCATCGTAGGGTGGAACCATCAAAAAGTGCTCTTTCTTTTTGATGATTCCACCAAAGTTTACGAAGCTGTTTGACATGATGGAATCCGCTGCGCGGGTTCCACCCTACGTTTTTTTCAGCTTGTTCATCAAAGCCTGCAAGGCTGTTTGCGAAGTAGGGTGGAACCATCAAAAGGCGCTCTTCCTTTTGATGATTCCACCGAAAGTTTACAAAGCTGTTGGACAAGGTGGAATCCGCTGCGCGGGTTCCACCCTACGTTTTTTTCAGCTTGTTCATCAACCCCTTTAGGGCTATTGCGTTCATAGGGTGGAACCATCAAAAGGCGCTCTTCCCTTTTGATGATTCCACCAAAGTTTGCGAAGCTGTTTGACAAGGTGGAATCCGCTGCGCGGGTTCCACCCTACGTTTTTTTCAGCTTGTTCATCAACGCCTGTAAGGCTATTTCGTTCGTAGGGTGGAACCATCAAAAAAGCTCTTTCTTTTTGATGATTCCACCAAAGCTTACGATGATGTGCGAGATGGTGGAATCCGCTGCGCGGGTTCCACCCTACGTTTTTTTCAGCTTGCTCATCAATGCCTGCATGGCTGTTTGCGTATCCGATGAATACCAGCCTTCAACAAATCTTTCCAGATCGGCATCCGCAAATGCCTGCAATGAATGCACAACATCGGCGCGGGCAATTTTTCGTGTCGCCAGCATCGGTGTCGATGGTAGTGCCAATATGCTTGCCAGCCATGTTTTTGCAGCATCAAGAACATTGGCGGCATCGCTGAGTTCATCGACTAGTCCAATCTTGTAGGCGAGTTCGGATTCAATCATGGCGCCTTCTACCATCAAACGTTCGGCTCGCTGCGCACCCACCACACGACGCATCAAATATTGAATGGCTTCCGGCACTGCCAGACCCACTTGTGTTTCGTTCAAGCCAATACGAAATGGCCCGCGTGCCATCACGCGGTAATCGCAGCACAGTGCAAGTACGCAGCCACCAGCAGGGTTGTGGCCGGCAATCGCGGCGACGACTGGCACAGGTGAGTTAGCGAGCGCACGGGCGGCATCGAAAAAGCGTTTCCAGCATTTCAGCAAACCTTCTTTATTGAGCGTCATTAAATACGGTACATCCAGTCCGCCTGAAAATACTTTTTCGCCACCCGACAAAATTAAGCCACGCGCGCCATTAGCGGGCGCGGCTTGAACGGCACTAACCAGTGCGTCGAGCAAATCTAAATTCAGCGCGTTCACGGGCGGCCGCGCTAGTTTGATTTCATGGACAGAACCGTGCTGGATTATCTCGATCATGGGTTTTTCTCAATTTGGAATTTTAATGTCGGCGGCCCAACGATAACGCACAGTGTAAGTCAAAGTGGTTTCGCTGTCGGCAGCCAACGGCACATCAAAACTGACCGTTTGTGCATTGCGTTTTTCAAAAGGTACCGAGCTCGAGACCATTTCCCAATCGCTCCAACGCGGCAGGCGTTCGCTGACACGCACGGTGGCGGCCTGGGCTTTTGAATTGATCAGCTTGATGCTGATTTTTTCCAACATCGTGCGGCCATCGCGGTCAATCTTGAAGTCTTCACGTGTACGTGTCGATTTCAGATCGAACACATTACCAATTTGCAAAGTCACATCTTGATTGGCAGCGGTATGGTTGATATTGGCCTCACCTAAAAAATCTTTACCATCGAACATGCGGACACGGCCTGCGGGCAAGGGGATGCCCAAACCTGCGGCCTTGCTGTTCTTGAAACGCAAAGTGGCAAATACTGGTAATTCCTGGCCGTCGGCAGCGCCGTAGTTGGCATCGATAATCGGATACGGCGGCATCCAGTCGCCCATGCTGAAGTTGGTTTCGTAACGGCGTTCGCAGGCAATATTATTGGCCGCATTCACCAGCGGCAAACGCTGCACGCTGCCCTGTGGCAATGAACCTGCATTGGGAAGTTTGTAGGCCTGATATTCGCCGGAGGCTTGTGCGTCGGGCGCGCTGTCGGCCATCACCATATTTCTTTTCACCATCGGTGCTGAGGCTGCCATCATTTCCGGGCCAGCCGACGGCGCACGATTGGGTTGTCCTGCCACTAAAGTCAGCATCACATTATTGAAATCGGCACCGGAACGATTCACCACCATCGCGGCACCTTCAATATCCATTTTGCAATCCTTACCAAAGCCCTTGGCAGTCACTAAATATTCCGCGCGCCATGCAAGTCCCGAAGTGGCATAGGAAAGCGCAAAATTTTCGCGACCAGCACTCGGGTTGCTAATACTCCAACGCATGGTGGGTTCATTCACAACACCATCGGGCATACGCGGCAACTCAAAACTGGCGTAGTTTGATAACACTTTAATGCGACTATCGACGAGTTTCAAAGTCAGGCCATTTCCGGCCGACATCAATTGCCCGGTGTAAATCTGGCGATCATTACCGACCGCTTGTTCAACCGTGACGGTCTGGCCGAGTGCGCGCCGCAGTAATTCGTCTTGTCCGGCAATGGCGAAATCAAAACGCTGGCCACGTATTTTTGCACTGCCATCAGGCCGCAAGACAAGCGAACTGGAATCCATTCCGCGTGGCAAGCCGCCGAGCGCGACGTCGTTTTCGCCCGCCTTCAAATCAAAGCCAATTTTGCGCTCGAACAAGGCAAAGCCGGGCCCGCCGGAGCTGGCTTCAGATTGTGCGACCGATTCGTAGTCGCCACTGTAAATAGTCAGGGAGCCGTCAGCGGCTTGGGTCGTGTTACTCATAAGGGCGAGGCCTAAAGTAGTGGATGCAGCAAGAAGATTGATTTTCATAAACACTCCGTTCTCAGATAAAAGTATCATAGGCCCATGAACGTACGACACACTTATTTAGGGTTGGCATTGCTCGGGCTTGCTTCAGCTTCGGTTACAAGTCTTGCTGCTACCGCGGCTAAGCCATTGCCGGTAAAAGCCGCGGAAAAATGTATGCCGGTAATCCAGCAGGCCTGGATTCGCAGCGCGCCGCCGGGCGCTCAAACGCTCGCAGGCTATTTGATGCTAAAAAATATCTGTAAAACCAGCATCAAGGTGGTCGATGTTGAAAGCAAGGATTTTGCCATGCCGATGATTCACCGAAGCGTGGTCGAGAATGGCGTCAGTAAAATGCGGGATCCGGGCATATTGGAAATAAAGCCCGGTGCTTCGTTAAAATTCGAGGTCGGTGGTTTGCACATCATGTTGATGCAACCTCTGCGTGCATTGAAAGAAGGCGACAAAGCAGGCGTGCGATTGGTGTTGGCCGATGGCCGCAAAGTCTGTGCGGAATTCCCGGTATTAAAGCAAGCCCCAAACCCGTAGGAGCGCCTTTAGGCGCGACAGGCCTGCGACGATGCCAATCGTAGGAGCGAGTTCTACTCGCGAAAAACCTACGACGATGCCAAACGTAGGAGCGAGCTCTGCTCGCGAAAAATCTGCAACGATGCCAACCGTAGGAGCGAGCTCTGCTCGAGAAAACCTGCGTCAATACCAAACGTAGGAGCGAGCTCTGCTCGCGAAAAACCTGCGACGATGCCAACCGTAGGAGCGAGCTCTGCTCGCGAAAACCTGCGACGAGGCATTTCGCGAGCAGA
>JAYSXB010000108.1:0-1820 GCA_043717775.1 Arenimonas sp. | reverse complement strand
CGACAGTGCTTTCCACGTGGAAGGGCACCGACGGCACAAAGGAGTTTACCGATCAATACCGGGCAACGCACGTCTGGGTCTATAAACAACACAGATGGCAATTAGTTGGGGCGCATGTCAGCAAAGTCGCGAAATAGTTGCGTTGGAACGTGGCTTCAAAAGTTGAATCGTCACCGCTGACAAGAAGCAGTTATCATGCCCGGCAGCAAACAGAGAGTGGGGAGAAACTTGTGGACACACATTCCGTGAATGGTCAATAATAAACATTAATCAAATTCTTGGAGAAGATATGCCGATAACTTTGCCGCTAACTGAAATGACCGTTGACGAAAAACTCGAAGCAATGGAATTGTTATGGGAGGATCTATCGAAAAATCCCGGGGATATTCCATCTCCTGATTGGCACGGCAACATTTTGAAAGAAAGACAACAGGGGATAGAAAATGGAACGGAGAAGTTCCTTGATTGGGAAGATGTGAAAAAAGAACTCCTCGATAATAAACGATGAGAATTAGGCTACTTTCCTCTGCTCATAAAGATATCTTAAGTGGCTACGATTTTTACGAAAATCAACAATCAGGGCTTGGTCATTATTTCCTCATATCAATTTCCGACGACATCGATTCTCTGAGAGGGTTTGCGGGAATTCACTTCATTTATCTTCTTAGAATATCATCGGAAACTAGCTAAGAATTTTCCTTATGCAATTTATTACAAAGTAGTTGACGATCAAATAATAGTTCACGCGATAATTGATTGTCGCCGCAACCCTAAACTAACAATTATGCGTTTAGTCCAAGAACATTCTGAATAACATGAAAATCCTAGAAACCCAACGTCTGATCCTCCGCGAAGTTGTTGAAACTGATGCTGAGTTTATGCTCGATCTGCTAAACCAGCCTTCGTTTATCAAATATATCGGCGACCGGGGTGTAAGGACGCCGGAACAGGCGGTGGATTTTATCAATACTCGCTATCGCAAAAGCTACGAAGATAATGGGTTTGGCCTTTGGACGGTTGAACTAAAACCGGAGTTTAACACCCTTACTGACGTGCGGGTTTCTGCACCTGAATCAATCGGCATCTGCGGGCTGGTCAAGCGCGATACGCTGCCCGATCCCGATATCGGGTTTGCTTTTTTGCCTGATTATTGGGGGCAAGGGTATGCCTTTGAGGCGGCCGAAGCCACGCTTGAGTATGCGGCGGAAAAATTGGGTATCATCACCGTTCTCGCGATTGCCACGCCGGACAATATTAGCTCTGAAAAACTGCTTATAAAGATAGGCCTTAAAGACAGAGGAATGATAAAATTGCCGCACGATGATGAGGAACTAAAACTCTTTTCAAACCTTGAATAATTTTTGAAACATAACCGCAAAAAATAATACGCGCTGCGTTCTTAGTGAGAGCGAGATATCGTTCGCCAAAATATTGCTTACGACTTTTGAAATAGTGAGGCTCTTTATGAAACGAATATTGATTTCCATCGCCCTTTTCACTCTTTTATTGCCGCTGAATTTATTTGCCGGAGATTTCGCCACCCTGAATTTTCTAGGCTTTTCAAAGGACGGAAAATACATGGCGTTCGAAGAATACGGCACACAGGATGGATCGGGTTTTCCGTATTCAAATTATGTTTTTGTGAACGCTGCAAATAATACTATTGCAGCAAAATCTGTAAACGTTCGTATCGACAGCGAAAACGCAACCGAATCCGGTGCTCGGGCAAAGGCGAAATCTCCGGCAAATAAATTCAGCGGCAATAAAAGAGTGAAAAGGGCGATGGAAATCAATATTCGTTTCATAAAGAGCCTCACTAT
>JAYSXB010000107.1:0-12128 GCA_043717775.1 Arenimonas sp. | reverse complement strand
AGCCCGGGTCACGCTCCACCGACCCGGGGTGGGAGGTCGATCGTCCCAGGGTCGGTGGAGCGTGACCCGGACTACGTAATATTCCGGTAAGTCAAATTAATCCGCTCTCCCACAGGCCTGGTGGTTTTTGCCAAGGCATGACGATAATTTTTCTGCGTGTCGCCCCGCATCAAAAGCAAACTGCCGTGCGGCAATTCCAAATGGGCGGCTTTCGCACCTGCGGTTTTTGCTTTGAATGAAAAACGTCTTGTCGCGCCCAAGCTAATCGATGCAATCACCGGCTGCTTACCCAACTCCGGTTCGTCATCGCTATGCCAACCCATACTGTCCTGACCATTTCGATAAAGATTCGCTAATACCGAATTGAATTGACATTCGAATTCATTCTGCAAACGCTCACACAAGGACTGCAATTCCGGCAACCACGGATGTGGCTCAAATCGCGTTTGCGAATACACATAACTGGCACCAGCATCTCCCATCCAGCAACTCAAGCGCGGCGAATCGACTTCTCGACCAAATATTTTGATTCGATGGCATTCCCATTCGATTTTTTCACGACATGCTTTCGTCAGCGAATTGGCCAGTCCGGGTTTTATCCAATCTGGATAAAAAAGCAGGTCTGCGCCGGGTAATGACAGACTAAAAAGTGATTCGTTGAGATTCATTCACAATCCAATAAATTCGTCATCGCGGCGAAAGCCGGGACCCAGAAGTAAAACCAGCGTCACCATATCAATGTATTCCAGATTTCATAAAAATGAATATTTCTGTTGCATCATTACATGCGTGCTTCGCCCGACCTTCTGGGTCCCGGCTTTCGCCGGGATGACGGCACTGTGTTTATGGCGCTTGTATTGATTTTCATTGCCCGAACACCCGTAAAACGCGACAATAGCGGCTTATCAGGAGTGATCTATGTCCGAGCGCGATATTATGGAATACGACGTAGTGACGGTGGGCGCAGGCCCGGCCGGTTTGTCGTTTGCCATCCATCTGAAACAGCTCAATCCGGAACTCAGCGTTTGCGTGATTGAAAAGGCGTCGACTATTGGCGCGCATATTCTTTCCGGTGCCGTGATCGAGCCGCAGCCACTGGATGCTCTGCTGCCCGGCTGGCGCGACAATCCACCGCCTATTTGCGTGCCTGCAACAACAGATGAATTTTTATTATTAAGTAAAACCGGCGCAACAAAATTACCGACGCCGCCACAAATGAATAACCACGGCAATTTCATTGTCTCGCTCGGTGCCATGTGCGCCTGGCTGGCACCGCAGGCCGAAGCGCTTGGTGTTGAAATTTATCCGGGTTTTTCCGCGTCGGAAATTCTGTTTGACGAAGCAGGTGCCGTTGCCGGTGTTCGTATTGGCGATATGGGTATTGCGAAAGATGGCCATCATAAAGACAGCTACACACAGGGCATCGACATCAAGGCCAAACTCACCGTGCTTGGCGAAGGCGCGCGCGGACATTTGACCAAACAATTAGTACGCAAATTCCATCTTGATCTTGAATCTGATCCGCAATCTTATTCGATCGGCATCAAGGAATTATGGCAAGTCAAACCAGGCACCGCAGAGCCCGGAAAAATTGTACATACCGTCGGCTGGCCTGCCGACAGTAAAACCTATGGCGGAAGTTTTTTATATCACCTTGATAAAGATCGCATCGCGCTCGGCTATGTTTCGGGACTGGATTACCAAGACCCGAATTACCAGCCATATGAAGCTTTTCAACAATGGAAAAACCATCCTTCGGTGAAATCCCTGCTTGAAGGAGGCACGATTTTGTCCGCCGGTGCGCGCGCGATTGTTACTGGCGGTTATCAAAGTTTGCCGAAAGTGGAAATGCCGGGCGCCTTATTGATTGGCTGCGCTGCCGGTTTATTAAACGTGCCGAAAATCAAGGGCGTGCATCAGGCGATTCGTTCCGGCATGCTGGCTGCAAAACACGCAGCGAAAAATCTGTCGTCCGAAGGTTGGGACACGGAGCTCCGCAATTCGCCCGCAATGCACGAGTTAAAAAAAGTCCGCAATATCAAACCCGGCTTCAAGAAAGGTTTCTGGTTCGGCATGCTCAACGCTGGTTTTGAAACCGTGACGGCAGGATTGGCGCCCTGGACCTGGCGGGTAAAACCGGATTATTCCGCACTGAAAAAACTCGAAGAAAATTCTTCACCGAAACGTGATTACATCGACCGTACACTCGTACCTCGCGACCGTCTGGCCGGCGTTTATTACGCTGCTACCGAACATGACGAAGACCAGCCGGTGCATTTGCATGTATCCGATACCGATATCTGCATTACCACCTGCGCCACCGAATACGGCAACCCCTGCACCCGCTTCTGCCCGGCCGGTGTTTATGAAATCGTGAAAGATACCGACGGCCCGCGCCTGCAAATCAATGCTGCCAACTGCGTGCATTGCAAAACCTGCGACATCAAGGACCCGTATCAAATTATTAATTGGGTGACTCCGGAAGGTGGCGCTGGCCCGAATTATTTGAATTTGTAATGACCCGTAGGAGCGCTCACGAGCGCGATAAACCTGCGACAGGCATAAAAATAAATCATCGCAAGCTTTTCGCGCTCGTGAGCGCTCCTACTCAAGACTAAAATGCGCATCGGCCCCTACGAAATAACGCCCAATGTCGTGCTGGCGCCAATGGCTGGCGTTACCGACAAACCCTTTCGCATGCTGTGCAAGCAGCATGGTGCGGGTTTATGCGTATCGGAGATGACAATTTCGGATCCAAAATTCTGGAAAACCAGCAAGTCGATGCATCGCATGGACCATGATGGCGAACCGGCGCCAATTAGCGTACAGATTGCTGGTACCGATCCGCAGGTGATGGCCGATGCCGCGCGTTACAACGTCGATCATGGCGCGCAAATCATCGATATCAATATGGGCTGTCCGGCGAAAAAAGTCTGCAATGTATGGGCTGGTTCGGCATTGATGCGCGATGAAATTCTGGTTGGAAAAATAGTGACCGCGATGGTCAAAGCGGTGAATGTACCCGTCACTTTAAAAATTCGCACCGGTTGGGATCATCAAAATAAAAATGCGCTTGCCATTGCCCGCATTGCCGAAGACGCCGGTATTGCCGCGCTCGCCGTGCATGGCCGCACACGGGTGGATTTATACAATGGCGACGCCGAGTACGACACCATTGCCGCCGTGAAAGCAGCTGTCAATATTCCGGTGCTGGCCAATGGCGATATCCGAACGCCGGAGCAAGCGAAATTCGTTCTCGAAAAAACCAGCGCCGATGCGGTAATGATTGGTCGGGGCGCGCAAGGGCGGCCATGGATTTTTCGCGAGATTTCGCATTTTCTGGCGACCGGAAAATATTTACCCGAGCCTGGCATCGAAGAAGTGCGCGATATTTTATTGGGCCATCTCGAACACCTGCATGCGTTTTATGGCGAAATAATGGGCGTGCGTATTGCGAGAAAACATCTCGGTTGGTACGCGAAAGATCGACCGGAAAATTCGGCGTTTAAAGCCGTGGTCAATCGTGCCGAAACGGCAACATCGCAAATCGAATTAACCCGCGATTATTTTGATCACTTGCAGGACTTGCTGCAGTCGCAAGCTGCTCGCGTTATTTAAAAAAATAATACACAAGTGCAACCAAAACAAAGAGCCCGACAAATCTCAAGATCGCATTGGAGCCACTATCGCCAGGCTGAATGGTTTGATTGTAATGACCCTGCGGCCGCATGCGTTCTATCTGCCGCGCAACCTCGCTGCCTTTGTGCTCAACATTTTTTGCCGCGTCCATGGCGCGATTCAACATGGGTCGGGATTTCTTAAGGAACTCCTGCTGCATTTCCGGCGACATACGCTCGAGCTGTTCCTGCACTTTTTTACGCATGATCTCGGGCAGGCCGGATAAATCGATGCTTTCCAATGGGTTTTTCTGT
The DNA here is from genome assembly GCA_043717775.1 of Arenimonas sp. Lineage (GTDB taxonomy): Bacteria > Pseudomonadota > Gammaproteobacteria > Xanthomonadales > Xanthomonadaceae > Arenimonas. The sequence goes on along the minus strand of JAYSXB010000107.1, from coordinate 8,196 downwards.
GACATTGTTTGCTCCTACAGCCTATCGCCTATGCTAGCGCAGTTGGACACCCATTACCCCGTAGCCCGGGTCATGGCTCTATCTGACCCGGGGACTCGGGGATTCCGAACAAGATCACAAATTTTTCACGTCGTTAATCGTCGCATGCTTTGCGATAACACTGAGGCATATCGGAACCCCCCCCCGGGTGAGATGAAGCCATCACCCGGGCTACAACCAGAAATCTCTAGCTCCGAGCTTCCGGCCCCGATACAATAGCGTACCGTTGCGGGAGAGATCGTTTCACCCGACGCCGAAGGAGCAACCGCCCCGGAAACTCTCAGGCACAAGAACCGCCGGTATTCAAGACTCTGAAAAATGGCGACGTGCGCTACGCACCAACGCCTGCCGACGGGATAACACTCTCAGGCACACAGACAGAGGGGGCGCCGCATGCCAACAGGCTTATGTTTGGTATTCCGCTGCGCGCCCAATCTTGAAGAGAACGCCATGACGAAACCGACTGCTCTGCCCCTTCCCCATGTTGCCCGTGACTTTGCCGCGCGCCATATTGGTCCGTCGCCACAGGAAGTACAGCAAATGCTCGATGCTGTTGGTGTCGATAGCATGGACACTTTGATTGCAGAAACCTTGCCTGATTCGATTCGCATTTTGAAACCGCTAAGCAGCATGGGCCGTGCACTTTCTGAAGTCGAAGCGCTTGCACGTTTGCGCGAACTGGCTTCGCAAAATCAAGTCTTCACTTCATTGATTGGCCAAGGCTACAACGGCACCCTGACGCCGCTCGTTATTCTTCGCAATATTCTCGAAAACCCGGCTTGGTACACGGCTTACACGCCGTACCAACCAGAAATTTCGCAAGGCCGTCTTGAAGCTCTGTTGAATTTCCAAACCATGATTTGCGAACTTACCGGCCTTGATGTTGCCAATGCATCTTTGCTTGACGAAGGCACCGCCGCTGCCGAAGCCATGGCCGTTGCCGAACGCGTATCAAAAAGTAAAACTAAAAAATTCTTTATCGATGAAAACTGCCATCCACAATCGATTGCCGTCATGCGCACCCGCGCCGAGCCACTTGGCTGGGAATTAATTATCGGTAATCCCGATACCGATTTAGTTGCCACCGATGTGTTCGGTGCGATTTTTCAATATCCAGGCACCGATGGTGAAGTGCGCGACTTCCGCAGCCTTATTGCAAAATTAAAAGCAGCGGCTGCCATCAGCATTATGGCGGCCGATCCACTGGCACTGACAATTCTTGTTTCGCCGGGCGAACTCGGTGCCGATATCGCGATTGGTTCAACCCAGCGCTTCGGCGTGCCGATGGGCTACGGCGGCCCGCATGCGGCCTACATGTCGGTACGCGATGCAATCAAACGCAATATCCCGGGCCGCTTGATTGGTGTCTCGGTCGATTCGCGCGGACAACCGGCTTATCGACTAACACTGCAAACCCGCGAACAACATATTCGTCGTGAAAAAGCGACTTCGAATATTTGTACCGCGCAAGTTTTACTCGCCGTTATCGCATCGATGTACGCCGTATATCACGGCCCGGAAGGTCTGGCCGCGATTGCACACGATGTGCATGCGCGCAGCAAAGTTTTAGCAGCAGGTTTAAGAAAGCTCGGTTTCACTATTCAAAACAAAAATTATTTCGATACGATAAGGATTGATGCCGGTGCGCAACGCGATGCCATTATTGCGCGCGCTGCGAATGAGAAAATCAATTTCTGTGTTGTTGGTTCTAGTCACTTAAGCATTGCGCTTGATGAAGCCACTACACCGGAGATTATCGAAGCAGTTTGGCGCGCGTTCGGCGGTGCATTGAAATATGGCGACATCGCCAAGAACGACAGCAACGCAATTCCGGGCGAACTCACACGTAAAGGCGCCTGCTTAAAGCATCCCATCTTCAGCCGTTACCGCTCCGAGACTGAGTTGCTTCGCTATATGCGCAAACTCTCGGATCGTGATTTGGCTTTAGATCGCGCGATGATTCCCCTCGGCTCCTGCACGATGAAACTCAATGCGACCGCCGAAATGATTCCGGTCACCTGGCCGGAATTTGGCGCGCTGCATCCGTTTGCTCCTGCGGATCAAGCCAAGGGTTACTACGAACTGTTCGAGGATCTGAAAAAATGGTTGGTCGAAATTACCGGTTATGACGCGGTTTCGTTGCAACCCAATTCTGGCGCACAGGGCGAATATGCCGGTCTACTCGCGATTCGTGGCTACCATCATTCACGCGGCGATTTGAATCGTAAAATTTGTTTGATTCCATCATCTGCGCATGGCACCAATCCCGCTTCGGCACAAATGGTTGGCATGGATGTGGTGGTGGTGAATTGCGATTCCGAAGGCAATGTCGATGTTGACGACTTGCGTGCGAAAGCCGAAAAACACAGCGCAAATCTTGCAGCATTAATGGTGACCTATCCATCGACACACGGCGTATTTGAAGAACGCATTGTTGAAATTTGCGACATCATTCACCAACACGGTGGCCAAGTGTATATGGACGGCGCGAATATGAATGCGCAAGTTGGCATCTCGCGTCCCGGAGATTTCGGTGCCGACGTCTCGCATCTAAATCTGCATAAAACGTTCTGCATTCCACACGGTGGTGGTGGCCCAGGTATGGGTCCGATTGGCGTGAAAGCGCATCTGGCACCTTATCTGCCGGGACATCCAATGCTCGATGGTGGCAAGTCACCGGTTGGCCCGGTGTCTGCTGCACCGTTTGGTTCTTCATCCATCTTGCCAATTAGCTACGCGTATATTTTGATGATGGGCGGCGACGGTTTGAAACTCGCGACCGAAGTCGCGATTTTAAGTGCGAACTACATGGCCGCACGTTTGCATCCGCATTTCCCGGTGCTGTTTCGTAACCACAATGGCCGCGTTGCGCACGAATGCATTATCGACCCACGTCCATTAAAAGATTTATGCGGCGTCACCGTTGATGACATCGCGAAACGCCTGATCGACTTTGGTTTCCATGCACCGACGATGAGTTTCCCGGTGCCTGGCACGCTGATGATTGAACCCACCGAATCGGAGGCGAAAGTCGAGCTCGACCGTTTCTGCGATGCGATGATCGCGATTCGCAACGAAATTACCGAAGTACAAAATGGCCGTTTTGCCATCGAACAAAGCCCGCTGCGCCATGCACCGCATACCGTGCATGATTTAGTGGATGCAGAATGGAATCGTCCGTATTCGCGCGAAGAAGGCGTATTTCCGGCGGGTAGTTCAAGACAAGATAAATACTGGAGTCCGGTCGGCCGTGTCGATAATGTTTACGGCGACCGCAATTTGATTTGCATCTGCCCGACACCGGATGAGTATCGCGACGAAGCGGCTTGATGTTTTTATTTATGTTGTGAATAAAAAGGACGCGTTAATCGCGTCCTTTTTGTTGCCGTATCCTCTCTCGCGTAGGAGCGCTCACGAGCGCGATGAACCTGTCAGGCTGCCGCGCGTAGGAGCGCTCACGAGCGCGAAAGATCTGCGACAATCTCGATTGTGCCGATGAGCTCCCATAAGCAGATCAGTAATGTCGCAACCTGTAATCGCGCTCGTGAGCGCTCCTACGGTTAAGATGGCCCTATTCCGCAAAACGAGGCTTCCATGAAAACTGCATTTTCGTTTCTTTGTTTGCTTTTAGTCAGCATGATCATTCCATCAGCAATCGCGGCCGATCCGCCGCCGATTAGTGTCGAAGGCACCTGGCAATGCGGGCCATACACCATGACAACCGCGAAATTCACTGCCACTGGTAGTAATAAAGTGAGTTACAAGCGTGGTGGCGAGTATTACGATTTTGCTATGACCACTATCACAATGATTGATGGAACAAAAACAACGCTGAACACACAGACCACCGGCACTTGGACACAGTCGGGCGATATATTACAGACAACTTCCACCAGCGCGCAGGTACTGTCTTCCGACAATCCGCGTTACCCTGTCGAAGCCGCGCAGCGCAGCGCCAATGAACAGCTCAGCAAGCGAGCGACCTCGAAGAACCACATCCGTATTCGAGCCAATTCCATGACTTTGCGTCCGGTCAAACCGGCCAGCAAGGAAGCCGATATTGATGTGGTTTGCCGACGGCTGTAAGTGATGGCAATGAACCTGCTCTGTCGCAGGTTTTTCGCGCCTTACGGCGCTCCTACGCCACCAGTCTGAATTCAGGCCGTGGTTTTAGGCTTTCGATTTTCGATAAGACATTCCCGCGATAATCAATTAAAGCAAGATTGCCGTCGGCGTCTTCGGTGAGTGCAGTCAGACTTTCAACCCAGTCACCGTCGTTTGCGTATATCAAACCCTCTCGTTCAAACATGGCGGCGCGGTGTATGTGTCCGCAGATAATGCCGTCGAGGCCACGTTTTTTTGCATCGTCTAGGCCTGCCTGCACGAAGCGTTCGATAAAGCTTTCGGCAACACTGCTTTGGCGCTTCAGGAAATCGGCCAGCGACCAATAGCGCTTACCTATTCGACGGCGCAAGGAATTCATCATGCGATTGCCGTTCAAAATAACGTAATACAGCCAGTCGCCAAACGCTTCCTGAAAACCGCCGAAATGGGTTTTGGCATCGTAATCGTCACCATGAGTCACCAGCAAGCGGCGACCATCAAGCAAGGTATGGATAGCACGTCGGCGCATTTTCATTTGCGGCAACATCAGTCCGCAAAAACGTCGCAGGGGTCGGTCGTGATTACCCGGTACATAAACTAATTCAGTACCCTGCCGAGTGAGTTGATGCAGGACTTCAATCACATGGTTTTGTGGCTCGCGCCATACCGCTCTGTTCTCGGCCATCCACCACAAATCGACAATATCGCCGACCAGATACAGGCGCTTGCATTGCAGCTTGCCAAGAAATTCCGCGAGTTCTTCAGCATGGCAATATTTGGACCCCAGATGCACATCGGAAATAAATACAGCGCGTAATATTTCTGATGTGGGCAAGGCTTTCATCAGACTGGTTCCAATGATTTTACGATTGCCGACGCCGTAACAATGCCCAAATAACGCTCGCGTTTTTTCGGACGAATACGGTGCAAATCTATTTCGATCAAACCATCAACGGCATTATTAAAATCCGGATCGACGCCAAAACTGAGAAACCTTGCACCACCGGGCTCACAAAGCTCGGTGTATTGTTTGTAAAGCACGGGCACACGCGCACCGAGTGCATCCAGATTATTTTTTAAACATTTGAAGCTGGCTTCGGCATCGAGATCAATAAATGTCGGCGCATTCGCCAGATAGCGGAAGGGATGATTGGCGATCACATTTGTTTTTTCCGAACCATAAAAAGTTTGGTAGTACGCGACCATCTGCTCACGCGCGGCAATAGGAATCGCAGCACTCATTGACACCGGGCCGAATAAATAACGAATATCGGGATATTGTTTAAGATACGCACCGATACCAATCCACAAATAATCCAATGAACGCGAGCCCCAGTATTTCGGCGTGACAAAGCTGCGGCCCAACTCCATGCCTTCGGCCAAGCGCGCCATTACTTCGCAGGGATAGTTGAAAAGACTCGCGGTATAAAAGCCTTCACGACCTTTTTCAAGATAGACATCGTTGCCGCGTGCCACGCGATAAGCCCCGGCAATTTCGCATTCAAGCGAGTCCCAAAGTACGATGTGCTCATACCAGGTGTCAAAGGCATCGACATCCAATTTCTTGCCGGTGCCTTCGCCCACGGCGCGAAAACTCAATTCACGCAAACGTCCAATCTCACGCAATAGCGGGGCGTCGGAGCGCAGGCGACCACAGTAAATTTTTTTGCCGTCCGGTGTTTGGCCTAGCAAAGTCATTGCTTTTAAATCAGCCAGCAAGCGTGCGCGCTCGACCGGATGCACCAAGGGTTGCAGACCCGGTGCAGCATTTTCTTTGCGTGAACCAATGGCATAGAGCGCCTGACGAATTGAACGCAAATCAAAACCGGTTTCGGTTTCCTGTTCCAGATTCATCGGAAGGCCGATACGCAAACCAATGCGGCTACCGCGACGCGAAAATACTTCACGCGGCAATAAGGCGGTGCCGATCGGTTTATGCAGCAAGGACGCTCCATAAAAAAATGCCGAATTTCGAGCATGAATTTTTACCGGCAGCACCGGCGCATTACAATTTTTGGCAAAGCGCACGAAGCCGCGTCGCCACACACTGTCGGCAATGCCTTTCCAGCTCAAACGTGACACTTCACCGGCCGGAAATACAATCACGCATTGTTCACTTTGCAAAGCTTGTTCAATGGCATGCAAACTGTCTGGGTCCGGCTTGCCACCGAGAATTTTAACTGGCAGCAATAATTCCCTTGCGCCTTCAAACTCCCAAAGCATGTCATTGGCGACAATTTTTACGTCGCGGCGAATGCTGCCGATAAAATGCAGCAAGGCCAAAGCATCCAGTGCGCCGGAAGGATGATTGGCGATAATCAAGACCCGACCGCTGACCGGAATTCGTTCGCGCTCGACCTGATCGACTGTATAACGGGCGTCCAGATGCGCCAGTGCCGCTTCGATAAAAGAAAAGCCGGTTAAATGGGCATTTGCTTTCAAAAAGGCGTTGATTTCATCCAATTTGGAGAATTTTTCGAGGGTTTTAATCAGCGGACCGGAAATTTTGGCGCGGTGACCTGCGAACCAGGCGGGATAACGGGAACTCAGTGTTTTTTCGAGTGCGATCATGGGCTTTGGGCACAGTGGTTTGTGCAATCCTGAGGCCGCGATATAACAGCCTGATGGCGGCCAGATGGCAGTTGGGTGACAGCCATCCGCGCCCCCGGCCTTAACAAAACCTCAACATGAAACAAGGCAAGATGCGTGCTGGGAAAAACCCGTGTATCATGCGCTACCTCGAACTCATCTTTCCATCCGCATCAAAGGATATAAGCCCATAATGAGCAGTCACCTTTTCACCTCCGAATCCGTTTCTGAAGGTCATCCGGACAAAATCGCCGATCAGATTTCTGATGCTGTTTTGGACGCCATTCTTGCGCAAGACAAACGCGCTCGCGTTGCCTGCGAAACCATGGTGAAAACTGGTGCCGCCATCGTGGCCGGTGAAGTCACTACGAGTGCTTGGGTCGACATTGAATCGATCGCACGCAAAGTGATCAACGACATTGGCTACAACAATTCTGCGGTCGGTTTTGACGGTCATACTTGCGCCATCATTAATATGCTCGGCAAACAATCGCCGGATATCAACCAAGGTGTTGACCGCAAGAAGCCGGAAGAACAAGGCGCGGGCGATCAGGGCCTGATGTTTGGTTACGCTTGCGATGAAGCGCCGGAATTCATGCCGGCACCTTTGTATTACTCGCACCGCTTGGTCGAGCAACAAGCCAAGGTTCGCAAAAGCGGCAAATTGAAATGGCTGCGACCAGATGCAAAATCGCAAGTCACGCTGCGTTATGAAGGCAACAAAGTTTTAGGTTTGGATGCCGTTGTGCTTTCAACCCAGCACGATGAAGGCATCAAGCAAAAAGCTTTGGTCGAAGCCGTGTACGAACACATTCTGAAACCAGTGTTGCCGAAAGAATGGTTGAAGGCTTTGCCGAAAGGCAAGATCCATATCAACCCGACCGGCAAGTTTGTGATTGGCGGCCCAGTCGGTGACTGCGGTCTGACCGGTCGCAAGATTATTGTCGATAGCTACGGCGGCATGGCACGTCACGGCGGCGGTGCATTTTCGGGTAAAGATCCATCGAAAGTGGATCGCTCAGCTGCTTATGCGGCACGTTATGTTGCAAAAAACATTGTGGCTGCCGGTTTGGCTAGCCGCTGCGAAGTGCAAGTGTCTTATGCGATTGGCGTTGCAGAACCGACTTCAATTTCGGTAACGACCTTTGGCACCGGCAGAATCAGCGACGACAAAATCGAAAAACTGATTCGTGCGCATTTTGATTTGCGTCCGTATGGCATTACTAAAATGCTGGACTTGCTGCATCCGATTTATCAGGAAACCGCAAGCTACGGTCACTTTGGTCGCAAGCCGCATGAAGTTAGCTACACCGACGGCGCCGGCAAGAAACACAAAGCTACCGCTTTTTCGTGGGAAAAAACTGATCGCGCCGATGCATTACGCAAAGACGCAGGTTTGAAGAAATAAAGAAAATCGTACGTAGGAGCGTCCTTTAGGCGCGACAAATCTGGCGTAATTTTTCG
>JAYSXB010000106.1:0-12242 GCA_043717775.1 Arenimonas sp. | reverse complement strand
GGGTGGATCCCACCGCTCTTTGGTGGAATCCACCGAACACGTCGCCATCGCCACCACCGTCGCAATGCACGGTGGAATCGCCAAGAGCGGGCGGTTCCACCCTACGTGGATGTAATGTAGGGTGAATCCCAACGCTCTTTGGTGGAATCCACCGAACCCGTCGTCATCGCCACCACCGTCGCAATGCACAGTGGAATCGCCAAGAGCGGGCGGTTCCACCCTACGCATATTGTTGGCAAGTCTTGGGCGCAGCAAGCAGGCGCACCTACGGTGGATATTCGTGAACCGTTTGAACACCTTTCTGGGAATTTACGGGGTTTTGCTTTTGCCCTTGCAACCAAAGCCCTACAATTGGCCTCTAGTGTCCGTGGGCAGAATCTGCTCGACCAAAGGAATTTGAATGTTGCGTTATCTGTTGCTGTTGTTGAGCATGCTGTTGTTGAGCATGCTGTTGTTTGCCCCCGCTGCACTGGCTGTCGATGAAAAAGACCTATTGCCGATTGATCAGGCCTTTGTAGTGAGTGCAAAAGCAATATCGCGCGACAAGATTGAATTCACTTGGAAAATTGCGCCAGGTTATTATTTGTACAAACATCGGATGAACGTCAGTTCGGTGGATGGCGCATTCAAAACCGATGCTCTGCAACTACCCGAAGGTCATCACAAAAAAGATCAATTCTTCGGCGAGGTACAGACCTATCGCAACACTATAGTGGGTATTCAAACCGGTACTGTTGCCGACGATGTCAGCAGCGTGTCTTTTCTGGTGAAATACCAAGGCTGCGCCGATCTTGGGGTGTGTTATCCGCCCCATAAAAAAACAATTACGCTGGCTTTACCGGCAGCAACGCAAAACGATTCAACTTCACTCAATTTAAATGCGAATAAAAATTCGGATTTATTTGGCGGCAGTAAAATTACAACGGACAGCTTGCCCTTAACTGCCGAACAAGCTTTTCAGTTTGAAGCGATCGTCAATAGCTCGAATGAATTATTGCTGCGCTTCACGCCTGCGCCCGGGTATTATATTTATCGGGATAAAGTTCAATTAAATATAACAAGCCATACAAGTTTGGTTGGCATTAAAAAGATTAGTTGGCCCGAAGCTAAATCGCATCACGATGAACACTTTGGTGAAGTAAAAGTCTATTTTACTGAAGTCGAAGTACCTGTAACGCTAATGCGCAGCAATGCTGATGAAACGCTTGTCACACTTGATGCTCGCTTCTTTGGCTGTCAAGAAAACGGCATTTGTTATCCGCCTATTTCGCGACGCGTTCCGCTTACCTTACCAACGGGCGGAGACATCAATAACATAGCTATTGCAATAGAAGCTGCCTCTGCAAAAAAGCATGGACTCCCAGCATCATCACTCAATATGATTGATTGGTTACAAGCAATTCTGCTCGCATTAGGCGGCGGGCTGATTTTGAATTTGATGCCTTGCGTGTTGCCGGTGTTATCACTAAAAGCCATATCGCTTGCAGAAGGCGCCGAAGATCATGCCAAAGCGCGCAGCAAGGCACTCTGGTACACCTTTGGCGTAATGATTAGTTTTGCTGTGGTCGGCGCGATTGTCATAGGCTTGAGGCATGCCGGCTTGGCGCTTGGCTGGGGGTTTCAATTACAACAAGCGCCTATTGTTGCTGTGCTCGCCCTAATAATGTTCGCTGTTGGCTTGAGTCTGTCGGGTGTTTTTCAAATGGGTGCGGGCTTGGCTGGCGTTGGTCAGAAGCTCACTGAAAGCTCGGGACATAAAGGCGATTTCTTTACCGGTGTTTTGGCTGTTGTTGTTGCAAGCCCTTGCACAACACCATTAATGGGCGGTGCACTGGCATTCGCATTTGCTGCATCGCCGATCTTGGCAGCTAGCGTTTTCCTTGCGCTTGGCTTTGGTTTGGCGCTGCCGTTCCTGCTGATTGCCTACATTCCGGCTTTAGCGAAATTATTGCCTAAACCCGGCGCCTGGATGGAAACACTCAAACAGGTTCTTGCTTTTCCGATGTATCTCACCGCAGCGTGGCTGGTGTCGGTACTTGCGGCACAGCGCGGCTCGATGGGTGTGCTGTTGATACTTGCCGGTGCAACGACATTGGCGTTTGCATTGTGGTTATGGGAGCGCACGCGCTATAGCGAGAAGAAGTTTTCGCGCGTGTTTGTTTTGCTCGGCCTGCTTGCAACGGCCTACACGGTTTTTGCGATTTATAAAATAAATATAGCGCCAACAAAACAAGTTAGCTCGGAAACGTCCGTTGCTTATTCGGCCGAAGCTCTGGCCAGCCTGCAAAAGGACAATCGCCAAATATTTGTCAATATGACGGCCGATTGGTGTATCTCCTGCAAAACCAATGAAGCCACCGTATTCTCGCGCCCGGCATTTAAAAAGCTGCTGGAAGAAACCAATACGGTTTATATGGTCGGTGATTACACCAATGTTGATCCAGAAATTACTAAATTCCTGGAACAACATAAAGCCGTTGGTGTGCCGCTGTATGTAGTGTTCTCCAAAAACAACAGAGCTGGGAAAGTATTGCCTGCATTGCTTACCCCCGGCATGGTCGAGCAAGCACTACGCGAAGACCAAAAATAATGTTGAGCAAGATTATTCGTATTGTCTTGATTGCAGCGATGCTGAGCGGTTTATTTTTTTTGTGGTCGAAGTCGGGCGATTGGCAAAATGAAGCCCGTGAAAAGGCCTCGCGACCCGACGCTCTGATTGTCGCTAAATCCGAGGCCATCATTTCCGCTTTGGCAATTACCGACCTAAAAGGCAACGCCGCCAAACTACCGGGAACCGGCCGCTATCGCATCATCAATTATTGGGCGACCTGGTGCGGCCCCTGTTTGATGGAAATGCCCTTACTGGATAAATTTGCCCAATCCCAAGGCATTAGCGATGTCATGCTGATTGGTATCGCGCTTGATGATGCGGCTGATGTGAAAACTTATTTAAAAGAAAATCCGTTGAAATACCCGCAATTTCTGGAAAAAGTCGATAAAAATGACAGTTCTGCCCAATTGGGTAACGAACGTGGCATTATTCCTTTCAGCGTGCTGATTAGTCCGGATGGCCGCTTATTGAAACTAAAACGCGGTGATTTTGCCGACATGGATGAGCTAAAAGCCTTTGCAAAACCGCCAAAGCCCTAAGATTAGGGCTGGATCTAGAGTAATTTAACTAAAATCAAACAGTTGCTAACTGCTGCGAAAACGCAGCCATCGTCTAGACAAAACACCCAGCTTCACGCACACTGCCCTGCCACGGGAGACGCTGGCTTGGCAAAAATTCTGGTTTTACACGGTCCAAACTTAAACTTGCTCGGCGAACGCGAGCCGGGAATCTATGGCCGCACCACGCTTGAGCAGATTAATAGCCGCTTAGGCCAACGCGCAGCGCAGGCCGGACATGAACTCGAACACTTTCAATCCAATGCCGAGCATGAGCTGGTCAATCGAGTGCAAGCTGCTCGCTCCGACGGCACCAGCTTCATTCTGATCAATCCGGCCGCTTTCACCCATACCAGCGTCGCGCTACGCGATGCACTGGCGGCGGTACGCATACCGTTCGTCGAGGTGCATTTATCGAACCCGCATGCGCGCGAGCCGTTTCGGCAACATTCTTATTTCAGCGACATGGCGCAGGCGGTTATTTGCGGCTTTGGCGCCGATAGTTACACCTACGCACTCGAATTTTTCATTTCGCACGGCCCGCATACGGCTGACAATTCTTAATCTCAACTCAAACTAAGGACGATGCCACTATGGATCTTCGTAAAATTAAAAAATTAATCGATTTATTGGAAGAATCCAATCTTGCTGAAATCGAAATAAAAGAAGGCGAAGAATCAGTCAGGCTTGCACGCATGCCGCGTGGAGGTATCGCTCCACCTGCAGCGGTCGCGCATCATGTAGAAGCACCGCGTGCCGCAGCGGCAGCACCGGTTGTACACGCCGCACCCTCAAGTGAATCGCACGGTGGTAAATCGAAAGACATGCCCGATGGCCACATGATTCGCTCGCCCATGGTCGGCACTTACTACGCATCGCCTAATCCAGACTCCGCCCCTTACGTCAAAGTTGGCCAAACCGTCAAAGCTGGCGACACCCTCGGCATTATCGAAGCGATGAAAATGTTTAATCCGATTGAAGCCGATGTCTCGGGTACCGTGCGTGCCGTGCTGGTGGAAACCGGACAACCAATTGAATTTGACGAACCGATGTTTGTTATTAGCTAAAGCGGGGCTGGGGGTTTGGGGCTGGGGGCTGTAGATTTTAGCCCCCAATCCCCAGTCCCCAGTCCCGCATGTAGAAGCCCCTAATCCTGAGTCCCTAAATATGCTAACCAAAGTCGTCATTGCTAACCGAGGTGAAATTGCGCTGCGAATTCTTCGCGCCTGTCACGCACTCGGTATCAAAACCGTTGCCGTTCATTCCACTGTTGATAGAAATCTGAAACACGTGGCGATGGCCGATGAATCGGTTTGTATTGGCCCTGCTCCATCATCGGAAAGTTATTTAAATATTCCAGCCATTATTGCTGCCGCTGAAGTGACCGACGCACAGGCGATTCATCCGGGCTATGGTTTTTTATCGGAGAATGCCGACTTCGCCGAACGTTGCGAATCTTCCGGTTTTATTTTTATCGGCCCGACCGCGAATGTCATTCGCATGATGGGCGATAAAGTCGAAGCCATTCGTGCGATGAAAGAAGCCGGTGTCCCTTGCGTGCCGGGCTCAGGTGGTCCGCTCGGCGAAGATGGCGATGAATGCATGCGCATGGCCAAGGAAATTGGTTATCCGGTCATCATTAAAGCCGCTGGTGGTGGTGGTGGACGCGGCATGCGTGTCGTGCGTGAAGAAGCATCACTATTGTCTTCCATCACCACAACCAAAGCCGAAGCCAAGGCCGCCTTCAGCAATGACATGGTCTATATGGAAAAGTTTTTGGAGAATCCACGCCATATCGAAATTCAGGTTTTATCCGATGGCCAAGGCAATGCCATTCATCTTGGCGAGCGCGATTGCTCGATGCAGCGCCGTCATCAAAAAGTAGTGGAAGAAGCACCAGCACCGGGCATCACCGAAGAACAGCGTGCAGAGATCGGAAAAATTTGCACCGACGCCTGCGTTCGCATCGGTTATCGCGGCGCGGGCACCTTTGAATTTTTATATGAGGACGGCCGCTTTTATTTCATCGAAATGAATACACGGATTCAAGTCGAACATCCGGTTACCGAATTCGTCACGGGTGTTGATTTGGTTCGCGAGCAATTGTTGATTGCCTCGGGCGAAAAACTGAAACTCAAGCAGTCCGATATCGTCATTCGTGGCCATGCCATTGAATGCCGGATCAATGCGGAAGATTCTGAAACTTTCCTGCCGTCACCGGGCCTGATCAAGCATTTTCACGCCCCTGGCGGCCCTGGTGTTCGCGTGGATTCGCATATTTATGAAGGTTACAAAGTCCCGCCCAATTACGACTCGATGATTGGCAAATTGATCGTACACGGCAATACTCGTGCACAGGCTATTTCACGCATGAAAGTCGCACTCTCGGAAATGATTATCGACGGCATCAAAACCAATGTTTCTTTGCAATCGCGCATCATGGCCGATATCGGTTTTCAGCAAGGCGGCACGAATATCCATTATCTGGAAAAACGTCTGGCCGAACGGAAAGAAAAAGCGATTGGTTTGGGTTGATCGTGATTTGATCGAACGGTCGCCCGCAAGCGGCCTCCTACGATTAAGCTTGGCGATTCGTAGGAGGGCCCTTGGGCGCGACGGGTCGAAGGCCCATCATTTCGGTTCGATGCATTTAATGATGGGCGATGCCCGCCTTACAATCTAAAATCCACTGCAAAACTCATCAGGTAGCCGGGAATCAATGCAGAACCCACTGGGCAAGCTGCATCTAAAGCCACTTGCGTTCTAGCGTCGGTAACCGGATTTACACACACATCAAATTGCTCACCGCTACCCGACTGGGTAACGCTGTAATCATTGTCGGTTCCGACTAAGACCTGATAACGACCATCAGATAACCGCGGGCCAATGGCCAGGCCTTCCATTTTTTCTGGCACTCTAATGCCCTGCGCTTTTAATACCGCTAACAAATCGTATTCTGCTGTTTTTCGTACTGGCACTACACCAACAGGCAACGAATCGGAACCGGCAAACGAAATATTTTTTATGTTGCTGGCACCTTGCAAATTGATACGGTAAATTCGCTTGTGTAAAGGCGCCAAAGTTAGATCCACACCCAAGCCACGATTATCACGTTCTAGCACCAAAAATTCTGTATCCGATAATGCAAGGATCGCGCTCAAACCGATGCTGCGGCCTTGTTGTGTCGAAGAGAAATCATCTGCTGTGCTGGAATCAATTGCGTTTAAATTAGTGCGGCTTTCAAGCTGATAAGCAAACTGTGCCGTGCTCTGCCCACTAGCAATATCAAACTCCACTACCCGCACATTGCGGCTGCGACGTCCGTCATTGCTGCTACCCTCATTGACTAGGGGGTCTTGCATGACGGCATATAATTTTGTACCTGATGGATTTATTGCCAAGCCTTCAAAGCCACGATTGTCTTGGCGTCCGGTGACTACTGTCGGACGACCATCAACATAATTATTGATGCCGCTTGCTTCAACAGGTTTCAAATTTGCGGGCGTTATAAAACTACGAATGGCGCGTCCATTTGCATCAAATTCGTACACACTCGGGCCATACTCGTCGGCCACATAGATACTTCCGCCAGCGCCAATGGCAATTCCCTCAGGATCAAAACTGGCGCCGAGAATGGATTTATTGCCATTGAGCAAAGCAGGATTCAAACCATTCAACAGAACGCCACTGGCGTCTTTGAACAAGATAGTGCGAAACACTATGGGCTGATTAATGACGCCCGTTGCAAGATTAGTCGGAACGATAATACGTTGTACACGCGTTGCATAATCTAGCACCCCACCGCCAGGCCCACGGTCAGACAAAGCCAACCAGGTATTACTGGATTTGTCATACGCCAGATCAGAATAAAAGCCAAAACGATTGAAATTAGCCCCATTTTGGCCGGGCAATCTTTTATCAATTTTCGAGGCATCGGCTTTATTAGCCGGTGTTTGTATGACATTACTCAGTGACCATTGTGCTGCGCTGACCGTGGTGCTGAATAATGCAATAAAAATAAAAGCAGATAAGCGATTCATGCAAAGCATCCTTGAATTAGATACCCGCAAGTTAGCGTTTGAATATGACTCATCGGTGAAAGCAATACTTATTATTTATGACAAACACTTACTTTTATTGCTAATCAATTCATGTGTGAAATGCGATTCCGATCACAAACAGAAAACGCTTTAATTTTTCCATATAAAAACCTTCATATTTGCAGTGTAAATTTCTAATCTGATAAAAAAGCTGGCAAGTCTTGGCATTGATAAAGGATTAGACATGTTTGTGCGACTGAAAGTGAATTCAACTTATTCGCCGTTAAAAGCGCTGTTGGTGATTGTATTTTGTGTGGTGCTTGCCGCCTGCAATCAGGAACAATCGGCAACACCAGCGACTACGGTTCAAAGCGCTGAGGCCAAAGCGAAGGCACAAGCGGATCTACAGGCCGCACAAAAAGCCGAAGCTGTGTTGGCCACAATGTCATCGGATGAATTAAGAAAACTCGCCAGTACGGCTTTCCGCGAACAACGCTTGTATGCTCCTGCGGGCAATAATGCACTCGAATATTATTTGGCCATTAGAAAAAAAACAGACCAGCCCGACGTCTTGACTGAAAGTGCCTTAATGGACCTAGCACCCTACACCGTGATTGCGGCCGAGCAAGCTATTGCTAGTCTTGATTTTAATGAAGCCTCTCGCCTGCGTGATTTAATTGCTAGCGTCGATGCCAGCGCGCCAGCACTGCCACGCATAAGCCAAGCCATTGCCGATGGCATGAAAAATACCGAAACATTAGTAGCGGCAGATGCAAAGCAGCGACAACAAGCCTTACTTGCTGCCGAGCAAGCGGCATTTAAAACGAATCAGGAATTATTGAAGCCTGAAGTGGCAACAAAAGTAGCGTTACTACCAGCGGCTATAGCAAGCCAAGCAACACCTACACCAGTAACCACGGCACAAGTACAAATACCTTTGATCGCCCCGACACCTAGTGTGATTGCAGCTAAACCTGTAGTGACAAAAAAAGCAGAACTTATCGCAATTCGTACACCCGACCCAAGCTTCCCGAGCGATGCATTGAATCGTGGTTTGAGTGGCGCGGTTGAGATTGAATTTATTGTGCAGCGTAGCGGTGAGGTGTCTGAAGTGCGAGTAGTCAATTCAAATCAACGGGCATTTGATCGCAATGTAGTAAGCACCGTAAAACGCTGGAAGTTTGCACCGCTGGATGAACCGATGACCGTGCGCCGCAGTTTTAATTTCAATAATCCAAGTTGATGTAGGGTGGGCACCGCCCACCTTTGTTTCAGATAACGAAAATGCTGGGCGGTGCCCACCCTACGTAATCTTGAAATTCTTCTTCAAGCCCTGCCAGCACTGCCAATAATCTTTTTGCAACTCGCCACACTGCAAAGCTTGTTGTGTCGGTTTGATAACCGCGCGGGTTTCAAACATAAAGGCCATGGTGTCAGTCAGTACATCGGGCTTGGATAAATCGGAATTGGAGGCTTTTTCGAACGTCGCAGCGTCCGGACCATGGCCACTGAAACTGTTATGCAACGAAGCACCGCCGGGCGCAAAGCCACCGGCCTTGGCATCGTATTGGCCATGTACCAGCCCCATAAATTCGCTTGCCACATTGCGATGGAACCACGGCGGCCGGAAAGTATTTTGTGCCACCAGCCAACGCGGTGGAAAAATCACGAAATCACAATTGGCGGTGCCTGCGGTATCACTGGCCGAAGTCAGTACGGTAAAAATAGAAGGGTCCGGATGGTCATAACTAATCGAACCGATCGCATTAAATTTTCTTAAATCATATTTGTAGGGCGCGTAATTACCGTGCCATGCCACCACATTAAGTGGTGAATGATTTATTTTTGCCGACCATAAATTACCTTGGAATTTGGCGATCAACTCAAACTCGCCTTCGAGTTCTTCGTAAGCAGCAACGGGCGTCAGAAAATCGCGCGAATTAGCCAGACCATTGGAGCCAATAGGCCCCAAGTCCGGCAGATTAAATGCTGCACCAAAATTCTCGCAGATATAACCGCGCGCTGATTCATCTAACAGTTCAACCCGGAAACGAATACCACGCGGAATCACCGCAATTTCCTGCGGTTCAATTTCAATCACACCGCATTCGGCCGCAATTTTTAAGCGGCCCAGCTGCGGAACGATCAGCATTTCACCATCGGCATTATAGAAATAGCGACCCTGCATGGATTTATTGGCGGCATAAAGATGGATGCCAATACCGTGCTGCGCCGCTGCACCGCCATTACCGGCGACAGTAAACAGACCATCGATAAAGTCGGTTGGCGTGTTTGGTAATGGGCGTGGGTCCCAACGCAATTGATTCGGCGTTGCCGGTTGATCGTCAAAACGATTATGGAAATGCGGGTGTGCGTTCAACTCAAACGGCGCATGCATGGCCGCAGGACGAATGCGATAAAACCAGCTACGAAAATTCTGATGCCGTGGCGCAGTGAATGCAGTGCCGGAAATTTGTTCGGCATATAAACCATGCGCAACTTGCTGCGGTGAATTCCGGCCTTCAGGCAAAGCGCCCGGGAGCGCTTCCGTTGCGAATTCGTTGCCGAAACCTGATTGGTATTTCAAAGCCATAAAAATCCTTCATGCTCTTCTCCCCTCTCCAACGGGAGAGGGGCTGGGGGAGAGGGTACGCTCCAGTACTACTCTCAAAATTTCATCCATGACTGCATCAGTACTCAGCAAAACATCATGGTTCCAAAATCTTATAATTTCGATACCTTGAGAACGAATATAATCGGTACGGCGTAAATCCTGTTCTGCATCATGTTGCCCTCCATCAAGCTCAACGACCAGCCTTGCTTGATGGCAATAAAAATCAGCGACATAAGGTGGAATTGGATGTTGCCTTCTCCATTTCAAACTCAAAGTACGTTTTGCCCGAAAATAATACCAAAGTCGCAATTCCGCATCCGTGTTTTGCTTCCGCAGTTTTCTGGCAATTGCCAAAGTTGAACTGGGTAATGGCGGCTTGATGTTTTTGTTCATTTCTCAATCATTATTGATTGAGAAAAACTGGAACATCAGGCTTTTACTAATTTTTGTATCGGATTTTTCCTACCCTAGTCCTGTAATTTTACCCTCTCCCAGGCCCTCTGATGGAACCACTCCCTGCGAGATCCCGGAGGGAGAGGGAGCAAAAGATTGTTACAATACACCCCGCTTAATCTGATCGCGTTCAATACTTTCAAACAGGGCTTGAAAATTACCTTCGCCGAAACCTTCATTGCCTTTGCGCTGAATAATTTCAAAGAAAATCGGGCCAACGGCATTCAACGTAAAAATTTGCAATAGTTTGCGTTGTTTGGTTTCCAGATCGGCGTCCATCAGGATTTTATTTTTTGCCAGACGCGGAATGTCTTCGCCATGGTTGGGAATACGCTCGTCAAGCACTTCAAAATAACTGGAAGGCGTGTCCAGAAATTCCACGCCAGAAGCGCGCATGGTTTCAATCGTGTTGTAAATATCATCGGTAAAGCAGGCAATATGCTGGATGCCTTCGCCATGGTACGCATCGAGGTATTCGTTGATTTGCGATTTCGGGTCGGAACTTTCATTCAGTGGAATACGCACGATGCCGTCAGGTGCAGTCATGGCTTTCGATACCAATCCGGTTTTAAGGCCCTTGATATCGAAATAGCGAATTTCACGGAAGTTAAACAGGCGTTCGTAATAATCCGACCACTTCTGCATATTGCCGAAGTATAAATTGTGGGTGAGATGATCAATAAAGGTCAGACCGAATCCGACCGGATTTTTTTCGGCACCTTCAATGGCAACAAACTCGTCGGCATAGATATCTTTACCGTCTTGCACCAGATACAACATGCAATCACCGATCCCTTTGACCACGGGCGTCGGCACGACTTTGCTGGCTTCCTGGTCGGTGACTGCTTCACCACCATTGCCTAATACAGCCTGATAAACATCATTGACATTATTTTTGAAACGGATGGCAAAACCGCAGGCACAGGGGCCATGCGCCTTAGCAAATGTTGCAGCAAAAGAATCGGGATCTTCATTGACCAGGAAATTCACACCGCCCTGGCGATACACGGTAATCGCGCGTGTTTTATGTTTCAACACAGCACTAAAACCCATGCGCTTGAACATGGCATGTAACAGACTGGCGTCTGGCGCGGCAAATTCGACAAATTCAAAACCATTGATCCCCATTGGGTTTTCAAAAGTTATGACCTGCATTCCAAGATTGGGCTGGGCGCTCATGCGGATTCCTGCTTGCTATTTCGTGTGCGACAATATAGTTTCATCTGAAACTAATTGCAAATCGCCATGACTTCCGACCTTTTAGATCTGGAACATTTCCTGCCCTACCGGCTATCGGTGCTGAGCAACCGTATTAGCCAGGATATTGCCGCGCTCTACGCAGAGCGCTTTAATCTGGGCATAACTGAATGGCGAATATTGGCCATTTTGGGTCGCTATCCGGGACTGTCGGCCAATGAGGTGGCTGAACGAACGGCGATGGATAAAGTGGCGGTTAGTCGAGCGGTAGCATCACTGATAAAACAAAAGCGTTTGAAACGTCAGTTTGATAAAAACGATTTGCGCCGGTCCGTTTTGAGCCTTAGTGCGGCCGGCGAAAAAATCTATTCGCAAGTCGCGCCACTGGCCCGGGAATTGCAGAATGCCTTGCTGGTGGATTTCGACGACAAGGAACGGGTCTTATTGAATTTGCTATTGGAGAAATTAGCCGCTGCGGAATTATCCGTGCACGGTTGAGATGTCGGGCCTAGAAGGCCCTCCTACCAAATTCCATACGGTGACTATTCTACGAACCTGCTTTCGTGGGAGCGCCCGTCAGGCGCGAATGGACTGCGATTAAGTTGCTATTACCCTGCTATTTATTTGTCAGGGAATTCTAAGTCGTGTTGCTGATTAGTTTCTTTGAACATTCGCGCCTGACGGACGCTTGTGTCTGCAATATGTACTACTGTTGAAGTGAGAGCAGAGTACGGCAAGCCGTTAGGACGATGTGCTTAAAGCACGAGTGG
>JAYSXB010000105.1:0-12274 GCA_043717775.1 Arenimonas sp. | reverse complement strand
AATGCAAGTACTGATCAAGTTGAACAATTGCGTTACCTCCAAGCATATCAACTTGCCTATTCCGGCCAACATAATCTAGCCATTCAAAAAGCAAATGCTCTTTTTGAGCAATCAAAAAATGTTGCAGTGAGATACCGCTCAGGCCTGCTTGCAGTCAATAGTTATGCAATTACCCGGAACTTTGGCGCTGGCTTTGCGACCCTAGATAAAACCTTGCTTCTTCAAGATAAAGTTAAAGACTTACAGCTTCGCGTACATGGCCTTACCGTCGCCGCTATTTTTTATAATCAAGCAGGGCAATTCACGCTCGGCAAAAACTATGCCGAAAAAATTCTCGCTAACAACCCTGTACCCAGATCGCGCTGTTTTGCACATAACTTGTTGGTTGAAGCCCTGTTTAACCTAAATGCATTGCCCGAGAGAGACAGCCAAATTGAAGCTATGATTGCATCTTGCTCCGACATTGGTGAATTGTTACTGGCAAACGGAGCACGTGCTAATTTAGTTCGAAGTATGGCTTACAAGGGTGAGTTAAAAAAATCCATTTCCATGCTTGAAAAATATCTCCCTGAAGTAGAAAAAACGCAATATCCACCATTGGTAAGTGACTTTAATTCCTTATTGGCCGAGTACCAATTTAAAACAGGCGATTTTGCAAAAGCTGGATACCACGCAAATATTGCAGTAACACAAAGTGCTTCAATTCCATTCTCCCAATCCCTGGTCGTCGCCGAAAAAACTCTCTACGAAATTGCCCTACGTCGCAAAGATACTGCGGCCGCTCTTGAACATTACCGGAAATACGCCGAAGCAGATAAAGCGTATCTAAATGACGTGAAAGCAAGAGAGCTGGCCTATCAACTTGTCAAACATGAAACTTTACAAAAAAATCAAACGATCGCTTTGCTAAACAATAAAAATAAATTGCTACAACTCGAACAAACCGTTGCAAAGCAAAAAGCACATTACAGTGCAGTATTTTTCGTCTTGCTTGCCATATTTATGGCACTGCTAGTACTTTGGGCCTACCGCACCAAACGTATGCAAATGGCGTTCCGCCGACTGGCTGAAACCGATACGCTGACGGGTATCAGTAATCGTGATCACTTTAATAAAAATGTTGAGCATGCGCTGGCAGACGCGGGCAAGAAGAATGAGCAACTTGGCATGATCATGTTTGATCTGGATAACTTCAAATCGATCAATGATCGTTACGGGCATTCAACTGGTGACTGGGTATTGAAGCGTGTCATCGAAGTTATCAAGCCCATTTGCCGCAAACAAGATTGCATTGGCAGAGTGGGCGGTGAAGAGTTCGCGGTTCTATTGCGCGCTAGCGATTTGCAAAGTGCGGCCGCAATGGCCGAGCGCTTTCGCGAACATATTGCCAATATCGACACTCGCGAAACCGGTCATTCGTTTACTGCGACCGCCAGTTTTGGTGTGACCACAACCCAACAGTCAGGCTATGTCTTTGACACTTTACTATGCCAAGCCGACGAAGCGCTCTATCAGTCCAAACGCGAAGGCCGCGACCGGGTGAGTATTTTTGCAAAAGAAAATACTGCAGCAACAGTGTAATGCCTCGGGTTTTTAGACCGCATCTGGATTGTTCACAAACCGCTTAACTTATATTCATAAATTATTCCCATATCTTGATTTCCATTTTCTGCCTACGTTGAACTTGTTCAACGTAAAGTATTATTAATTCCGGACACTTAAATATTTTTTACAATACAAAAAAGTATTTCTTGTAAAAAATATATTTAAAATTAAATAAATAATTATTTTCTGTCCTGAAAAAATATCAATCTGCGTTGTTTGATATCGACGACATCACTCGAACCGCGATCA
The DNA here is from genome assembly GCA_043717775.1 of Arenimonas sp. Lineage (GTDB taxonomy): Bacteria > Pseudomonadota > Gammaproteobacteria > Xanthomonadales > Xanthomonadaceae > Arenimonas. Next base: position 10,420 of record JAYSXB010000105.1, on the reverse strand, counting down.
TTTGATCGCAAGCCTTCAGCGCGCGTTGGCGAAGGGTAATGAGCGTTAAATGTTTTTCATTACCTAGCAACGGAGAACCATCATGAGTTTAGTAACAACGCATTTTCGTACATGGGCTACGCGACATCGCCGTAGAGCCGGTGCCACCGCACTTGAAATTGCACCGCCTGCTGTCACCACGGTGACCAATCCCGGCATGTATCAAACAGTCGCATTTCCAACCATTTCCTGGTTTGATGGGAATGGACAAATCCAATCGGCTAATTTTGCATTTTGGTCGGTCACCGGAACTTCCGCGAGCATTCAAGGAATTGTGGCGACTGATCCGCAACTATCCATCACTATTACTACCAATGATAATTTGACGGCCGTCGCTTGGTATATCCCGGTGGGCGGTGGTACCGGCACAGGAACCGGGATTGATATCGATGCTTTCGATGTCAACAGCGGTGAATTTGTACTGGACGATTTCGTCAAGGTTACCAGTGACCCAAGTCTGACAACGGCAGCTAACTGGGACGGCTATGTTCCGACGGCGGCCGCACAAGTCGTGGAAGCTTTTGCCTCGATCAATGCCGGCCCGTTTGTTATTTGGGATATTGTGATGGGCGGACTGACAAAATCGGCACGTAATTTGTCGGCGCCAGCCAACAGCAGCGGTATTGGCTTTGCTTTTTATCAAAAGCCTGCGCCAAGTGGTGGTATCAAATTACCGCATGACCGCTATCGCGAGAGTGTTTGGGTGTCTCATGGCGTTATGGTGGACGGCGGTGGCCCAACCGGAGGCGGCCCAGTAGGCCCCTGGGATCCACTATTTGGTGAATTTATAGCCGGGCTCAATCTTGCTTACAGCGCCAGAAAGCTCGACCGTGAGCTGCGTATCGGTGTGCAGGAAATTGCAGCCAAGCAAGTTCTACTATCGGCAGAAAAGATAGCTCAAAATATCAAAACCGGTAAATAGCTTTACTTGCTGAACCAGGAAAGTGGCCCCCCAGAGGCATTGGGTGGTCACTTTTCTTTTATAATGGGGCTAATAATTTTGTCTGACCATTTTCTTTCACACAGGACATCCCCATGAGCGACACGCCTCCAGACCGCCTAGCAGTAAATCCGAAAAGCCCTTTCTATGATGCCGCTGTTCTTGAACGCGGTGTAGGGATTGTTTTCAAAGGCGAAGAACGTCATAACGTCGAGGAATATTGCCTGAGTGAAGGCTGGGTGCGTCTTCCGTTCGGCAAAACGCTGGACCGTCGCGGCAATGCCATGACCATGAAAATCACAGGTGAAGTGGTCGCCTATTTTCTTGATACTGCCGAAAAGAAATAATCATGGCAGGCCAAGGCAACTCAACTCGGGCAATCTATTACGCACTGGCTGCCAATCTGGGTATTTTCGTCGCCAAACTCGCCGCGGCATTGTTTACGGGCTCTGGCGCCATGCTTGCCGAAGCGGTGCATTCATTAGCCGACTGCGGCAATCAAGGCTTGCTATTGCTCGGCATGAGGCGGGCAAAACTGCCACCAACACCTGACTTTCCTTTGGGTTATGGCAAAGAAACGTATTTCTGGTCATTTTTAGTGGCCTTGATGTTGTTTTCGGTTGGCGGTGCGTTTTCTGTTTATGAAGGTTTGCATAAACTGGGGCACCCGGAACCTTTGGAAAAACCATGGCTCGCCATTGGTGTTCTGGTTTTTAGTATCGTGCTTGAGTGGCTTTCACTGCGCGCCTGCCTGCAAGAAATTAATCAGGTCCGCGAGAAAAATTCGCTATGGCATTGGTTTAAGGAAAGCCGCAATAGTGAAATGATCGTATTGTTTGGCGAGCAACTGGCCGCACTGTTGGGCCTGGCCTTTGCCTTGGCTGCTATTGGGCTGAGCATGGTCACCGGCAACCCCATTTACGATGCTATCGGCACAGTTGGCATTGGTGTTTTACTGATCGTCATCGCTATTTTTGTCGCGGTTGAAATCAAGGCATTGTTAATCGGCCAAAGTGCAGCCCCCGCGAGACGTAAAGAAATTGAAGACTATCTACGCTCGCATCCCGACACCATGGAAATTCATAATGTCATTACTTTGCAACTCGGCCCTGAAATTATGGTGTCGGTAAAAGTCGGTATGGACCCGGAACTGCGTGCCGCTGATTTAATTACGCAAATCAATAAAATTGAAGTGGAAATGCGGCAGAAATTCCCTGAAATTAAATGGCTGTTTTTCGAACCCGATCTTTACGCCTGATGTTAAAACGTAGCCCGGGTGATGGCTCCATCTCACCCGGGGAAACCTGCGATATTGTCATCATTATGTGACGAATTCTTTTGACCTCATGCTCGAAAAACACGAATGACTGATCGGCATTCACAAACCCGGGTGAGATGAAGCCATCACCCGGGCTACGTACTCCATGGCTTTCCCCGGGTGAGATGAAGCCATCACCCGGGCTACGCACTTTGTAAAAAACACGGTCGGGTGTAGGCTTGCCATTTAGCACCAACGGAGAGCCACTATGAGACCAATATTCAAACTGCTGCCGGTCTGCATCTTCGCTTCAATTTTTCTAACGGCTACTGCGGCTAACGCCAGCGGCGGCGGCAGCTCTAGCAGCTCCATGCCAAGCCAGACCGCGCCGCAATACGACCCGGCAGTAGAGTTCAAAAATGGCATTGAAGCCATGAAGCAGGAAAAATTTAAAGATGCAGAGAAAGCCTTTGATCGTGTGTTATCGGCCAACCCCAAGCATCCGAAAACTAATTTTCTGGCTGGCTTGGCGCGCTCTGCACAAGACAACTTCAAAGGCGCTCGCCGTTACTACGAAAAAGCCATCAAATACGATGATAATTTAATTCAGGCGCATCAAGAATTGGCCATCGCTCACGCCAAACTCGGCGACATCGACAAAGCCAAAGTGATTCTTGAAGCTCTCAAAGCAAGAGCCACCACATGCGCCGATACTTGCGCACAAGCCGCCGATTTAAAAGCCGCCATACCTGCTATTGAAGCCGCGCTAACGCCGACTTCGGCATCAACAAAAACTTCGCAGCTAAAAGTTGCCAATGATTTATTAGTTACCAGTAGTCACGATGGTGACCACGCGTATCTCACGGCGGTCACCTTAATTAACGAAGGCCGCTATCAGGACGCCATCGCACAACTCAATATTTCTTCGCAAACATTCGGCCCACATCCCGACATTCTTACTTATCTCGGTTTTGCCAATCGTAAATTAGGCAAATTCGATGTCGCCGAGGATTATTATCGTCAAGCACTCGCCGTTACACCCGGCCACCTGGGTGCCACCGAATATTATGGTGAACTGATGGTGCAACGTGGCGATTTAATCGGCGCGCGGCGCATGCTGAGTAAACTGGAAACTTCCTGTGGCTTCGGCTGCGCCCAAGCGGATGAATTGCGCCGATGGATTATCGCCGCAAAACCAAAAGCTTCCTGATTGGGAGCATTATCGCCGCCGCCAGCACGACAATCATCGCGCTGGCGGCGGATGCTTCTGCTCTGCGAGCAGCACGCTGGCTGCCTGTTGACCGGCAAGCGCATGCTTTAAGCTACCAGCCCCGCGAATGTTTATTGAATAATTCCGATGAAAAAACATCACGCTTGGTAGCCATTGGCCGCGCAGCATTTCGCACACCATTATTATTAGGCGGACAAGCTGCGCGTGCGGGCTTGTCTTGCAGTAGCTGTCATCGCAACGGACGCGGCAATCCTGACTTCCTGTTTGCCGGGCTTTCCGGCCCACCCGGCACTGCCGATGTAACATCATCATTGATGAGTTCGCATCGTGGTGATGGGCTTGTCAATCCAACGACAATTCCCGATCTTAGCGGACCCGAACACTCGCGAAAAATATCGCGTGACCTTAACAGTCAAGCATTGGAGAAATTTATTCATGGCTTGATTGTGGAAGAATTTGACGGCCCTGAACCCAGCAAAATGACTGTCAATGGCTTGGCAATGTATGTGCGGATGCTATCGCCTGCGGCCTGCAAAATTCCGGCAGAACAAAAAATTAGCCTTGCCAATTATCTGTCCGATACCCGTAGTGCGATGCAAGCAGCGCAATTTGCACTCGATGCCAACGACACCGCCACGGCACGTTTGATGCTCGCCAGTGCCCGCAGCGCGCTCGGCATGATCAATGAGCGTTACCCATCAAACGAACTTGGCAATGATCGCCGCTTACTGCATGACGCCGACCTGGAATTGGCGGCCATTCAAAATGCTATCGACCTCGAGGCTGATGATATTTCATTACGAATCATCGCCTGGCAAAGCAAGATGCCGCGTTGGTCGAAGGCACTCGAACAAGACGAGGCGTTATCTTTGTTTAACGCTCAAAATTTAACAATAAACCCGTAGCCCGGGTCACGCTCCACCGACCCGGGACAAACTAGGCCAAATTAACAGAAAGGCCTAATTACTACGGCGGGATGGTTGTTCCGCGCTATACTGCGTCGGGGTTGAATTCGGGGTATGTGATTCGCATGAGCAAGCAATCATTCTTTGTGCCACTGACTGCACTGACTCATCGAGTCGCCTTTGTTTTCTTCTTTGCTTGCCTGTTCCCCGTGATGAGTGCTTGGGCTGGCGCTGCAGATACAACATTAACTAGGCATCCGCTGGAAACTCGCGCACTGGTTGACCCCAAAGGCGTACTCGCTGAATTGCCCGCCCTACTCGAAAAAGCCAAGACAGCAAATGACAATAAAGAATTAGCGCTGCTTTATTTAGCTCAGTCTAATGCCTGCCGCGTGATTGCCGATTGGTCTTGCCAGACCCAGTCCGCCCAAAATGCTGGTATTGCGGCCATAAGCGCAGACTTGCCAGAACTACAGATACGCGGATTGATTGCAGAAAGTCGCGGTCTTATGCCACTGCAGGAATTTAAACGCAGCGAAAATTTGCTCGGCGAAGCCGTGCGCCTGCTCAAATTACATCCGTTTCCTGAATTGTCTGCCGACGTGTATCTGGCCTATTCGTCCATGAGTTATACGCTCGGCAAGCATGCTTTGGCCGAGGACTATGCTGCACGTGGTTTGGTTGCACTAAACGACAAGCCTGCCTTATTAATTCGAACACGCTTGCTCAGGAATCAATCGCGCGCCATGGCGCAACTGGGCAATATTACCCAAGCGCAAAATGTTTTGAAAACGGCGCTCTTGCTGACAGAGAAAATGCAGGATCCAAAATTAAGCGCCGAACTTTTTCTGGAAGATGCCCGCATAGCACGCCTGAAAAACGATGTGCCGACTCAGGTTACCAATGGCCATAAAATACTGGCATTGGGTAAGCAATTAAATAATATACAGCTTGCCGGCTTGGGCCATGAAGTACTGGGCATGGCTGCCATTAATAATGCCGATAAAGCGCTGGCTGAAACCGAACTGCTGATGGCCTACGATGTGTATCGCAAGCTCAATCTTGAACGTGACGAGCGCCAGGTTCTACGCGCGCTGGTTCAAAACATGCTTGATCTAAAGCGTCCGCAAGCAAAACTTGAACCTTTGACAACAAGACTGATCAGCCTGGAAGCCTCGCTGGACGGTTATGACCGAACGCAAGCTACCGACGATTTTGATGCGCGCTTGAAATATATTCAGCAAGAGTTTGACGTAAAGCAATTAAAAGCTTCATCCGCACTCGCTGCACAACGGACAAAAAATCTCGAAAGCCAGCAACGCTTTACCATTATTATCGCGGCCTTGTGTCTCACACTGCTTTTGGTGGCAAGTGGTTTTTATTTATGGCAACGCCGCTTCAGTAGCAGATTGCAATATGCCAATAGCCAACTGCGCCTGAGCGAAACTCGCATGCGCGCCATTACCAATAATATTCCTGCGCTCATTTCACATATTGATACGGAAGAACGCTATCTTTTTATCAATAATTATTCCAGCCGTGTATTTGGAATCGATCCCAAACAAGTGCTTGGAAAAACGATTCGAGAAGTACGTGGCGAAACGCTGTACCAGGATGTGAAGGCGTATCTTGATGCTGCCCTTGGAGGCGAAACTGTCCGCTTCGATGGAAAAATCGATGTGCATGGCAGAATATATTTCTACCAGACCAGCTATGTGCCAGAACGAGACAGTAAAGGAAATGTACAAGGCTTCTTCGCATTAACTTTTGATATTACCGACCTTAAACTGGCTGAAGAAGAGCTTGAGCGTTTATCGCGCATTGATAGCATGACCGAAGTGGCAAATCGCCGACATTATGAAGAGCGACTCACCGCTTCACTTTCGCAAAGTCAACGTCAAATGCAGGCCATCACTCTGCTATACCTTGATATCGACAACTTTAAATCCATCAATGACAACTACGGCCATCTAGTGGGCGACGCTGTCATAAAAACCTTTGCCCAGCGACTACAGTCATGCGTACGCATCGAAGATTTGGTCGCGCGTTTAGGCGGCGATGAATTTGCAATAATGATCGAAAATACTCAAGCCGATAGCGGCGATATCATCGCTAAAAAGCTTCTGGCGCTGATGCAAAAACCGATGATTATTGAGGGCGTTAGCGTCCGCGTAAGCACTAGCATTGGCGTGACTTTTAGTCAGAATGTCATCTCGACCAATGATTTAATGAAGCTCGCTGACCAGGCACTGTATGCAGCAAAAGCAGCAGGCCGGAATACCTTCCAAACCATAGTAGCAGCGTAGCCCGGATCACGCTCTACCGACCCGGGGAATAATGCTGCGCAAAGATATCAATACTAAATACCAAGCAAGCCTATAACTTTACAAGTTCACGGCTTTCATTTTCTGATGCTTTTAAAACTGAAAATATAATCCCAACAAAACCTACTTTCCGTGCGGAAGAACACATAACAAGCCTAGTATTTTTGTTCATCACAGGTTGATAAATGCGGTGTTACGTTGAGCTCCCAAACCGATCTGGAGCGCCTCTTATGAACATGAAATATTTTTCTGCAATCGCCTTATTCATTGCTATATCACCAACGGTATTTGCACAAACAGCAAGTAATTCGCAAAGCACAAAAATCGAAGCTAGTACTGGCCCGGTTACGGTAACTTCCAGTCAGTCTTCCCTGCTGCCGAATGCTTCCGATTATGCCGTGCAGATTGCCGACCTAGATAAAAACGGCGACGGACGTTTATCGCGCCGTGAAATCCCGAGAACGCATGCATTGAGTTACGAATTTCATTTGGTGGATCGCAATCACAATGGCTACATTACTGCCAAAGAATTGGCCAATTGGAAGTAGAACATTGATATAAAGCAAGATCGACGCTATCAAAATTTTCTAAATTTGTTTAGTCGTAGTTTCTATTACTTTCGTAGGAGGGCCCTTGGGCGCGACCGGTCTGCGACAAATCTCGAATATGCAATATCGTGGAATTCCCGGGTGAGATGGAGCCATCACCCGGGCTACGTCGCTTTCATTCCCATGACGTTTGGTGCTTGCTGCCTCAATTTCACAGGCATACTGTGAAGACTTTCAAAAAGGGGTATGCCATGCGCTTTCTTCCGCTTTTCCTCTCCAGCTTGATACTAGCGATTGTGGGCTGCGCCAGCGCGGGAATGTCTTCCGATAACAACATCTCTGAAGCTATCGCCAACCCGGCACGTTCTGATAGCGATCGGGAACGTGACAGCCGTGACAAACCTGAAGCCTTGCTCAAGCTCGCAGGTTTTAAACGCGGCATGATGATTGCCGACATTTTTGGCGGCGGTGGTTATTACAGCGAAATTCTATCGCAAGTGGTGGGCGCTAAAGGTCAGATACGCCTTATCAACAACCCTGCCTATGATCGTTACGCAAAAAAAGGACTCACACCTCGTCTGGCTGATAATCGTTTGCCCAATGTGCGTTATGAAGTCTCGCCGCCGGAAGCTATGAAGCTCGGCAACAAAACACTCGATGGTGCCTTGATCATCATGTCGTATCACGATCTGTATGTCGTCGATCCTGCTGATGGCTGGCCCGCTATTGATGCATCGCAATTTATTGATCAAATTGTGACCGCACTTAAACCCGGTGGAAAATTATTGATTGTTGATCATGCCGCGCGCCAAGGCAGTGGTAAAACTGACACCCAAAAACTGCATCGTATTGAAGAAAAATTCGCGATCGAAGATTTCAAATCACATGGCTTGCAATTTGTTGGATCGCTGCCGGATTTGAAAAATAGCGGCGACGACCACAGCTTGAATGTTTTCGATGCCGCTATCAAAGGTAAAACCGATCGTTTTGTACATGTTTATAAAAAGCTGTGAGCGATGGTTTGTAGGCAATCGGTTGACATAGTTTATACGCTCACTTAATACGTATTCAGCAAGTAAACACTCGCTAAATACCCGTGTCTATTGGCTGCCAATATAACGACAGCCTCAGACTTGGTTCAGCACAATTGCGGCCTCATAGGCATCGTGAATCTTTCACAGATACAGATGAGGCCTTCCATGTCCCGCCATACAAAATCCGTCGCATTAATCATTCCCGCTGTTGCCAGCTTACTGTCGTTAGCGATTAGCACGTCTGCGTTGGCAGAGCGTGCCGGTCATCGCGGTGCTGTTGCAGAACAGGACAATGCCACTAGCGTGGATGAAAACAATCAAGACCAACGACCACGCCATCGTGGCGAACAAGCTCTTCCAGAGCCGACTCAAGCGCCACAGGTGCAAGCGCCTCAACCTCAAGCAGCACAGGCTCAAGAGACTCAAATAGTTCGCCAAGCACGCGAGCAGCCAGAACAACTGCGTGAAGAAAATAATGGCCGTAATAACCCACGGGTCGAACTTGTACGCCAGCAACAAGAACGTGAGAACGCTCGTGAACGCCAGCAAGATGCACAACAGAACGCACAAAATGCTGCAATCGCCGAACGCATCGCTGCGGGAGAACGCCTCGCTATGCAGCGTAGCAACATAGAAAATGCACGCCAGAATCGTCAAGATCAAAATGCACGTCAGGGTTTCATTGCCGACAATCACAATGATCATAAAGACCGCGACAATAACAATGGCCGTGGCGATCACAACGACAATAACGACCATAATGGCCGCGGCGATCGTAACGATCATAATGATCGTGACAACAACGGCAACCGTAGCAAACCTATTGCACGCAAACCGTACCCGCAGCCCGATCAACGTCAATGGCAAGAGCAGCAACAACGCCAAGCCAATGAGTATCGCCATCATCTTGATGGGCAGCAACCGACCGCATTACGCATCGTGCAAAACTTACGCCATCAAAATCGTAACGAACAGTATCGCTCGCAACAGCGCTACTACGAACGTATGAATGACCAGCGTCGTTATTACGATAACAACAGCAATGATGATTACTACCGTGGTTCGTATCAATATTCGCCGGTGATTTATCGCTACAATCGTGGCGGTAATTATTATTATGCCAACCGTTATCAAGCCGACTTGATGCGCCAAGCAATCAACTATGGTTATGAAGAAGGTTATTACGCCGGCCGTGCCGACCGCATGGACCGCTGGAGTTTTAACTATCGCGATGCTTATGCCTATCAAGACGCCAACTATGGCTACGGCGGTTATTACGTGGATCGCGGCACCTATAATTATTATTTCCGCCAAGGTTTTAGTCGTGGCTATGACGATGGTTATTACAGCCGTGACCGTTATGGTCGCCACTACAATAATGGTTATTCATTGAACGATTCCGTGTTCAGACTGATTTTGAATTTCAGCAACTGGCGTTAATTAGTATTGACAAACTCAAGCCTCTTATCTTCGGATAAGGGGCTTTTTTGTGATCGTGCTTAAAGTTACCGTAGCCCGGGTCACGCTCCACCGACCCGGGAAAATCTGCGAAATAGTTGAACTTTTTTTTGATATCCAATAATTCAAAAAATAAACAATCAGGTATGGAATACAACCCGGGTCGATGAAGCGCGACCCTAGCTACCTGCTTGTGTTAGCTAGCGTACAGAACTGACTCCAGACTTGGGTTATCAATACAGTGGGGCTAACGTATGCAACATAGTGAGCCTGGCATATCCCGATAAACACCGAAAGGAAAGCACCATGAACATGCATATCAGTCTCGCCCCCATCCTCGCGCTGCTCGCCGGTATTCTTATTCTGGCCCAACCAAAATTACTGAATTATGTGGTTGCCATTTACCTGATCGTTATCGGCCTACTCGGTTTGTTTGGTGGCTCTTTAAATTTATAAGTATGTAGCCCGGGTCAATATTCGTTGAAAGATAATAAATCATTCGTCAGATGGTAGCATTATATTATTTTATTATCTATACGCAATATGATGTATTACCGTCACGCCAGCAATAGCATTATTGCTATGCTGTGAAGTACGAGTTTACTCGTACTCGGCGGTCAACGTGTTAACTCAATGATTTGTGGGCCCACTTTAACTCCATATATTTTATTTTGGTACTTTCC
>JAYSXB010000104.1:0-1845 GCA_043717775.1 Arenimonas sp. | reverse complement strand
TATCTGGTCTACGAGCCGAGATTAAGGAGTTACAGTTTTTCGCCGCCATCTTGAATTTCTGACTTCCGGTCAACTCGTGCGGACTCTGCAATATCGTCATCGTTTTCATTGACCACCGAAAATAAGAGGATAGCCGTTGAAATTGCGTCGCTATCTGCTCTACAAGTTGAGATACACAAGTTTAAATAATTTCGCCGCCATCTTGAATTTCTGACTTCCGGTCAATGCGTGCGGACTCTGCAATATATCCATCGTTTTCATCGACCAAGATAATATGGTAATAGCGTTGAAATCGCGTCGCTATCTGGTCTACAAGCTGAGATATTAAGGGTTTACAGTTTTCCGCCGTCATCTTGAATTTCTGACTTCCGGTCAACTCGTGCGGACTCTGCAAGATCTCCATCGTTTTCCTCGACCCAGAAAATATGGGGATAGCCGTTGAAATCGCGTCGCTATCTGATTGACAAGCCGATATATTAAGCGTTTACAGTTTTCCGCCGCCATCTTGAATTTCTGACTTCCGATCAACTCGTGCGGACTCTGCAATATCTCAATCGTTTTCCTCGACCCCGATAATATAGGTTTAGCCGTTGAAATCGTGTCGTTCTCTGGTCTACAAGCTGAGATATTAAGGTTTACAGTTTTCCGTCGCCATCTTGAATTTCTGACTTGCGGTCAACTCGTGCGGGCAGTGCAATATCGACATCGTTTTCCTTGACCCCGAGAAATGGGGGATAGTAGTGGGAATCGCGTCGCTATCTGGTCTACAAGTTGAGATATAAAAGTTTTAATATTTCCGCCGCAATCTTGTATTTCTGACTTCTGATCAACTCGTGCGGACTCTGCAATATCGTCATCGTTTTCGTCGACCCTGAAATTAGGGGGATAGCCGTTGAAATCGTATCGTTCTCTGGTCTACAAGCTAAGATATATGGGTTTACAGTTTTCCGCCGCCAACTTGATTTTCTGACTCCCGGTCAACTCGTGCGGACACTGCAACATCGTCATCGTTTTCCTTGACCTCGAAAATAGGGGGAAAGTCGTGGAAATCGCGTCGCTATCTGGTCTACAAGTTGAGATATAAACTTTAAATATTTCCGCCGCCATCTTGAATTTCTGACTTCCGGTCAACTCGTGCGGACTCTGCAAGATCTCCATCGTTTTCCTCGACCCAGATAATATGATGATAACCGTTGAAATCGCCTCGCTATCTGGTCTACGAGCCGAGATTAAGGAGTTACAGTTTTTCGCCGCCATCTTGAATTTCTGACTTCCGGTCAACTTGTGCACACTCGGCAACATCTCCGTTGTTTTCGTCGACCCAGAAAATGGGGGATAGCCGTCGAAATCGCGTCGCTATCTGGTCTATGCGCCGAGATTATAGAGTTATAGTTTTTCACCGCCATCTTGAAGTTCTGACTTTCGGTCAACTTGTGTGCACTCGGCAACATCTCCATTGTTTTCGTCGACCCCGAAAATGGGGGGATAGCCGTCGAAATCGCGTCGCTATCTGGTCTACGAGCCGAGATTAGGGAGTTACAGTTTTTCGCCGCCATCTTGAATTTCTGACTTCCGGTTATCTTGTGCGGCCTCCGCAATATCGTCATCGTGTTCCTTGACTCATAAAATAGTGAGGTAGCCGTTGAAATTACGCTTTTATTTGCTCTACAAACTGAGATATGCCTGGGGGTGTTTTAACCCCCCCGTCCCCGTTCACGGTCAACGTTGCTTTTTACCCGTTCATGTGACTAGGGTTATTACACGAATATGTTATTTTGTCTTTATGAAAATTCGGTCACACCTCGACGCGTCAATGTGCGGAACATTCTTCAGAAATGGCGACGC
>JAYSXB010000103.1:0-12306 GCA_043717775.1 Arenimonas sp. | reverse complement strand
ACGGTACTTGGGGAACCAGGATACGCAATTACATTTTGGACTCTTAACCGATTTACGCGATGCGCAGCAAGAAAGGCTGCCTGGGGACGAGTTGCTGGTACAAGCGGCTCAGGCAGGAATTGAAAATCTCAATGAAAAATATCGATCTGTCGGTAATGATCGATTCTTTCTTTTCCATCGTCCACGTTTGTGGAATGCCGCAGAACGAATCTGGATGGGTTTTGAACGCAAGCGTGGAAAACTATCGGATTTAAATTCGATATTGCGTGGCAAAGGTGTGAACGCCTTTTCACTAGTCGTTGGAAATATTTCGGTTCTGACGAAAATAAAATATGTCATCACACTCGACACTGACACCCTTCTTCCGCGTGATTCGGCGCGTGAATTTGTCGCTGCCATGGCGCACCCGTTAAACCGGCCGCGCTTTGATGAAAGCATGCAACGTGTTTGCGGCGGCTATAGTATTTTGCAACCTAGAATGGCAGCCAGTTTGTCTGGTGAAAACCGTTCGCGATATTCCCTATTGTTTGGCAGCGAACCCGGTATTGATCCTTACACGCGTTCAGTGTCGGATGTTTATCAGGATGTTTTTAATGAAGGCTCTTTCATCGGCAAAGGCATTTACGAGGTTGACAGCTTTGAACGAGCATTGGGATCACGCTTCCCCAACAACCGAATTCTAAGTCATGATCTTTTAGAAGGTTGCTATGCGCGTTCGGGCTTGCTTAGCGACGCCAATCTTTATGAAGAATATCCGGCGCAATATCAGGCCGATATTAGTCGGCAAAAGCGCTGGATTCGGGGTGATTGGCAAATAGCCGACTGGATATTCCCCCGTGTGCCGGGGCCAAACGGTAACAAGCTGCATAATCCACTTTCAAATTTGTCACGATGGAAAATTTTCGACAACTTACGACGTAGTTTTAGCTCCCCGGCCCTGCTATTACTCTTGTTAACAAGCTGGACTTTATTACCGCAGCCATGGCTCTGGCAGCTTGCGCTAGTGAGTATAGTGTTGTTGCCGCCGCTATTAAGCAGCTTGGTCGATGCTTTACGCTGGCCTAAAGAAATTAGTTTAAGCCAACATTGGGCGGATTTAATTCGATCGGCCGTTCAAAATTTCGCACAAGCAGGCTTCAAGATTGCTTGCCTGCCTTTTGAAGCGCAGTACACGCTTGACGCGATTATAAGAACGACATGGCGCTTATTGATTTCACATCGCAGGCTACTCGAATGGGCAGTGTCTTCATCTAGTAGCGCGTCTAAAGCGGCCAAAACTGATTCTACAAGCATAAAAAACCCTACTACTGAAGCGGCCAATGGCATGGTTGCTTCTTATGCAAGCATGTGGATAGCACCCGCACTAGCGGTTATCACAATGCTAGTGCTGGCCTATTTAAGAGCGGATGTTTTAGTCATCGCCATGCCAGTGCTTTTCTTATGGTTTACAGCACCCGGCATTGCGTGGTGGTTAAGTGAGCCACTACCTAGTAGCGACCAAAAACTAAGCGAACAACAAAGCTATTTTCTGCGGAAAACGGCTCGCAAAACCTGGGCGTTCTTTGAACGCTTTGTAGTGGCTGAGGACAATTGGTTACCGCCGGATAATTTCCAAGAGCAGCCCGGCCCCATCATCGCTCACAGAACATCGCCGACCAATATCGGCATGGGATTGTTGGCTAATTTATCGGCCTATGATTTTGGCTACTTGGCAAACGGGCCCTTGTTGGAACGTACCGCCAATACTTTTAACACCATGGTATTACTGGAGCGCCATCAAGGTCATTTTTATAATTGGTATGACACTCAGTCACTCAAGCCATTAGCACCCCGCTACATTTCATCGGTGGATAGTGGCAATCTTGCCGGCCATTTACTAACGCTGCGAATGGGTTTGTTGGCACTGGTGGATCAACCTATTGTTTCAACACGCGTATTTGAAGGTATTCAAGACACTCTAGGTGTTTTGATTGATGCAAATTCGGATGCCAGTAGCGTCAACATGATTCAATTGCAGGCCGAGCTAGAAACGGCTCTCTCAATTAATCCCTCGAACTTATCGGCCACCTACCAAGCACTCGAGAAAATTTGCAGTATTGCAAAAACCTACGTGCTCAGCCTTCCTACTCTTGATACTGACAATGCCTCCGATAATGAAACTCAGTATTGGACTATTGCTTTTGAACACCAAAGCCTTGCACAACTTGAAGACTTAAAATTTCTCGCGCCTTGGCTTGGATTGTTGAGCAGTCCTGTGGCTAGCGAATTAGATGCTGGGTTCAATACAAACTTGAATGTAATTCCGACACTACAAGCATTGGCGTCAGGCCCGGAAAATCTTCTGCCATTAATAAACACCTTGCAGGCCGAGAACTTAAGCAGTGCGCAACAAGCCTGGCTGGTCGAGCTACAACAACAAATGGAAGTTAGCGCAGAGCGCGCATCTGAACGTATCGCGTTGTGTGAAAAACTGGCCTTGCAGGCGAACGAATTTGCCACTATGCAATACGAATTTTTATACGACCGTACTCGTCATCTTTTAGCCATTGGCTACAATGTCGATGAATTCAGGCGAGACAATAGCTTCTATGATCTATTGGCTTCAGAAGCAAGATTAGGCAGTTTTATTGCGATTGCTCAAGGACAATTACCGCAGGAAAGTTGGTTCGCATTGGGGCGCTTACAAACCAGTGCCGGCGGCCCGCCGATCTTGGTGTCGTGGAGTGGCTCGATGTTTGAATACTTGATGCCCTTGTTAGTCATGCCCACTTATGAAGGCACCCTGCTCGACCAAACCTATCAGGCCGCAGTATCCCGACAAATCGCTTACGGCAATCAATGTGGGTTGCCTTGGGGGGTGTCGGAATCGGGCTATAACACTGTCGATGCCAATCTAAATTATCAATATCACGCGTTCGGCGTGCCTGGGCTCGGACTTAAGCGTGGACTCGCCGAAGATTTGGTGATTGCACCTTATGCCTCTGCGATGGCGTTGATGGTTGACGCCGACGCTGCTTGCAAAAATTTACAACGATTGGCATCGATCGGAATGGAAGGTCGCTATGGTTTTTACGAAGCCATTGACTACACCCCTTCACGAATAAGCCGAAGTCAACTGTCCAGTAGTATTCAGCGCGATAATACACAGCGCGAAAATTCAATTAATGAATCCAGCGTTATCGTAAAATCGTTTATGGCGCATCACCAAGGCATGAGTTTATTGTCGCTGGCGTATGTGCTCTTAGACCGGCCAATGCAGCAACGCTTTGAATCGGACCTCTCGTTTCAAGCGACTTTATTACTACTGCAAGAACGTATTCCGAAAAATACGCTATTGCAAAACCGCAGTGTTGAAGAGTCTGAAGGTGCTGCATTCGTGGATGCACCAGAAACATCGGTACATACGCCAATGGGTGCGGCAACACCCACGCCCGAAGTTCAGCTGCTATCCAATGGTCGCTATCAAGTCATGGTCACCAATGCCGGCGGTGGCTATAGTCGATGGAAAGATTTAGCCGTTACGCGTTGGCGCGAAGACAGCACCTGCGACAACTGGGGCACGTTTATCTATGTGCGTGATATTACTAGCGGCGAATTTTGGTCTGCAGCACATCAGCCCACTTTAAAACGTGCGCAAAGTTACGAAGCGATGTTTTCCGAAGGCCGTGCTGAATTCCGGCGTCGTGACAATGACATTGAAACCTATTCTGAAATAGTAGTATCGCCGGAAGACGATATTGAATTGCGCCGAGTACGCATTACCAACCGCTCAAGTACTCGTCGCACCATTGAAATTACCAGTTACGCAGAAGTAGTCTTGGCCGCACCGGCAGCAGATATAACGCAACCCTCGTTTGGTAATTTATTTGTACAGACCGAAATTATTGGCAAAAGCCGAGCCATATTAGCGACGCGTCGGCCACGTTCTGCCGATGAGCACACGCCTTGGATGTTTCATTTGCTGGCCGTGAACGGCACTGATATTTTTAATGTGTCTTATGAAACCGATCGTATGCAATTTATTGGTCGAGGTAAGACACTCGCCGAACCACAAGCCTTAAGCGATAGCATTAATGCGCTGTCGGGTAGCGAAGGTTCGGTGCTTGATCCAATCGTTGCTATTCGATGTCGTATTACCCTCGAACCCGAGCAATCGGCCACAATGGATTTTGTTTCCGGCGCTACTGAAAATCGTGACGCCTGCATGGTCTTGGTCAATAAATATCAGGATCGACATTTGGCAGATCGGGTTTTCGATCTCGCTTGGACTCATAGCGGCGTAAGCTTGCGACAAATCAACGCCAGCGAAATCGATGCACAACTCTACCGACGCTTGGCTGGTTCGGTTATTTATGCCAATGCCTCGCTACGCGCCGAGGCTGGTGTATTAATTCAAAATAGACGTGGGCAATCGGGCTTATGGGGTTACGCGATTTCCGGTGATCTGCCTATCGTGCTTTTGAAAATTGCCGACACTGCCAATATTGATCTTGCACGTCAAATGATTCAGTGCCACGCCTACTGGCGCTTGAAGGGACTGATTGTCGATTTAGTGATCTGGAATGAAGACCACGTCGGTTACCGACAACAGCTGCAAGACCAAATCATGGGCATGATTGCCACTGGCAGCGAAGCGCAGACGATTGATCGGCCAGGGGGCATTTTCGTGCGTTCATTTGAACAAATATCAAATGAAGATCGAATTCTTTTGCAAGCAGTTTCACGCGTGATTGTGTCTGATCGTCGCGGTACTCTGGCCGAGCAGTTCAATCGACGCACGCTGAATGACAAACGCGTTGCACGCCTGAGCCCGACCAGAACCCATCGTCACGAACCAGCCGCTCAGATCGATACACCGCCGGAAGAACTTATTCTTGGCAATCATTTAGGCGGCTTCAGCGCCGATGGCAGCGAATATGTCATCACCACGGCACAAGGTCACAAGACGCCATTGCCATGGGTGAACGTATTGGCGAATCCGTATTTTGGTTCGGTGATTACCGAAAGTGGACTCGCTTATACCTGGAACGAAAATGCTCATGAATTTCGACTAACGCCGTGGAGTGATGATCCCGTAGGTGCTTCGGGTGGCGAAGCAATTTATTTGCGCGATGAAGAAAGTGGACATTTCTGGTCGCCAACGCCGCAGCCATGTAGTGGCGCCATGCCCTATCTAACCCGACACGGTTTTGGCTACAGTGTATTTGAACATACGACCGGTGGCATCCATTCCGAGCTATGGGTGTATGTAGATCTGGACGATGCAGTAAAGTTTTCAACATTGAAAATACGCAATGGTTCTGGCCGTGCACGCAAACTATCGGCCACCGGTTATGTCGAGTGGGTGTTGGGTGACTTGCGGCCGAAAACCGCGATGCATGTAGTCACTGAAATCGATGCTGCCAGCGGTGCATTATTTGCTCGAAATGCCTACAACAGCGAATTTCCGAATCGTGTAGCATTTTTTGACGTCGATGATATCTCTCGCACGCTTACCGGTGATCGCACCGAGTTTCTTGGGCGTAATGGCTCGCTAAAACATCCCGATGCAATGACAAGGTCCAGGCTTTCTGGCCAATTAGGTGCGGGCTTGGATCCCTGCGGTGCCATCCAGGTTCCCTTTGAATTAGCCGATGGTGAAGAACGTCAAATTATCTTTCGTCTCGGTGCCGGGCGCGACGTAACGCAAGTGCGTGAGCTGGCACAACGACTTCGTAAACCTGGCGCAGCTCGCGCGTCATTTGAAAAAATCCAAAAGCATTGGCAGCACACACTACAAACAGTGCAAGTAAAAACACCCGAGCCATCATTGGATGTATTGGCGAACGGTTGGCTGCTGTATCAAACACTGGCGTGTCGTGTTTGGGCCCGTAGTGGTTTTTATCAATCCGGTGGAGCATTTGGTTTTCGCGATCAATTACAAGACGCGATGGCATTAGTGCATGCGCAGCCAAATCTGGTCCGCGAACATTTACTGCGTTGTGCGGAACGCCAATATCCAGAAGGCGATGTGCAGCATTGGTGGCACCCACCCGCTGGACGTGGCGTACGCACGCGTTGTTCTGACGATTATTTATGGCTGCCATTGGCGACTTGCCGCTATGTTTTGAGCACCGGCGATATGAGCGTGCTCGATGAAAAAACTCATTTCCTCAATGGCCGCCTGCTCAATGCCGACGAAGAATCGTATTACGATTTACCAGGGCGCTCATCAGACACTGCCAGCCTTTATGAGCATTGCATACGTGCTATTGAACATGGCTTGCGCTTCGGTGAACACGGCCTGCCATTAATGGGTTCAGGCGACTGGAACGACGGCATGAATTTGGTGGGTATTCACGGTAAAGGCGAGAGTGTCTGGTTGGCATTCTTTATGATCGAAGTATTATCCTCATTTGCTGATTTAGCCGAGAGTCGCAATGACGAAATTTTTGCATTACGTTATCGCAACGAAGTAAAAAAATTAAGACAAAATATTGAAGCTCATGCCTGGGACGGCGAATGGTATCGCCGAGCCTATTTTGATGACGGCACACCATTGGGTTCTAAACTTAATTCAGAATGTACAATCGATTCTATTTCTCAAAGTTGGTCGGTGCTATCGGGTGCTGGCGATGCAGAGCATTCACGTGTTGCGATGAACTCGCTTGATAAATATTTAGTTCGGCGCGACACCGGCCTGGTGCAATTACTCGATCCGCCATTCGACAAGTCACCGATGAATCCCGGTTACATCAAAGGCTATGTCCCCGGGGTGCGTGAAAACGGAGGTCAGTACACGCATGCCGCCATTTGGGCGACGATGGCCTTTGCCAAAATGGGCGATAGTAAAAAAGCCTGGGAATTGCTGACATTAATTAATCCGGTGAATCACGGTTTGAGTTCACAGGCTATTGATACTTACAAGACCGAACCCTACGTGGTTGCTGCCGATGTGTATGCCAAAGCACCGCATACCGGCCGCGGTGGCTGGACTTGGTA
Source organism: Arenimonas sp. (assembly GCA_043717775.1). GTDB lineage: Bacteria > Pseudomonadota > Gammaproteobacteria > Xanthomonadales > Xanthomonadaceae > Arenimonas. Next base: position 5,325 of record JAYSXB010000103.1, on the reverse strand, counting down.
CACAGGGTCAGCGAGTTGGCTCTACCGACTCATGCTCGAATCATTGCTGGGATTAAACAGGCGCGGCAATACGCTCAGTTTTACTCCATGCATTCCGGAAGCCTGGCCTTCTTATTCGATGAGTTATCGCTTTGGCGAAACGATTTATCATATTAGCCTTGTGCAAACCTTGTTTGATGATCCGCAAACACTAGCCAATATAACGATTACATTGGATGACATTACGCAAAATAATGCGCTAGTAACATTGATTGACGATCGCCAAGAACATCGAATTGAAGTTAATATTCATCGACGTCGTAATGGCTTAGAGAGTATTTCGCAATGACCACAACCCATTCTGATGCCCTGGTTTTTTTCGGTGCCACCGGCGATTTAGCCTTCAAAAAAATATTTCCTGCACTGCAGGCCTTGATTAAACGCGGCGAATTGAACATTCCCATTATTGGTATGGCACGTGCTGGTTGGACTCTGGATAAACTGCGTGAACGGGCACATGAAAGCCTGCAACAAAATGGAGGCGTTGACGCCGATGCTTTTGCCAAGCTTTCTGCACAATTACAATATGTTGATGGTGACTACCAAGACCCGGCGACCTATGCCCGACTGAAAGCAGAATTAGGGAGTGCTGCGCGCCCATTGCACTACCTTGCGATTCCGCCAAGTTTATTCGGGCCGGTTGTTCAGGGTTTGGCCAATAGTGGCTGCGCAAAAGATGCGCGAGTGGTGGTAGAAAAACCCTTTGGCCGCGATCTGGCTTCGGCACAGGCACTAAATAAAACCTTGCACGAAGTCTTTGCTGAAGACTCGGTGTTTCGGATCGATCATTATCTGGGTAAAGAGGCCGTACAAAACTTATTGTACTTTCGATTTGCCAATGCATTTCTTGAACCGATCTGGAACCGACACTATGTCGATAATGTTCAGATCACCATGGCTGAAAGTTTCGGCGTGCAAGGTCGTGGCGCATTCTTTGAAGAAGTGGGCACCATTCGCGATGTGGTGCAAAACCACTTACTGCAAGTGATTGCATTATTGGCAATGGACGCACCCATTGGCCGGGATGCCGAGTCCATGCGTACCGAAAAATTACGCTTATTTCGCGCCATGCAACCCTTGAATCCTGCTGAAGTCGTGCGTGGACAGTTTCGCGGCTATCGCGATGAAGTCGGCGTAGCCGCCGATTCGCAAGTTGAAACCTTCGCTGCCTTGCGTTTGCATATCGACACTTGGCGCTGGGCCGGGGTGCCGTTTTATATTCGCGCCGGTAAATCTTTGCCGATTACTGCTACTGAAGTATTGGTAAAATTAAAATGCCCACCGATGGCAATTTTTGATGATATTAGTGCGGCGACATCCAATTATTTTCGCTTCAGGCTAAGCCCGGAAGTCATTATTTCAGCGGGTGCTCGCGTCAAGCAGCATGGCATTGAAATGCAGGGTGAGCCGGTCGAATTAATCGCACGTCATCAAGCTAAAAGTGAAACCCTACCCTACGAGCGCCTACTGCGTGATGCGATTCAAGGTGACCCTACCCTATTCACTCGCGACGACAGTGTTGAAGCCGCTTGGCGCGTAATTGACCCGGTATTAGCTGCCCCGTCGACTAACATCAGCCAATACGAACCCGGCACTTGGGGGCCAGAAGCTGCCTCACAAATTGTGGATGACAACGATACATGGCACGACCCCCAAGCAGAAAAAGTACTGCCATGCTGAGTTCAGTCCCGGTAGTATTTTTATTTGATGTCGATAATACTTTGCTCGATAACGACCGCTTTGCTGCCGATCTCACGGCGCACCTTGATGCGGCTTTTGGTAAGCTCGAGCGCGAACGCTATTGGACTATTTATGCCGAACTGCGCGAAACACTTGGCTATGCCGATTACTTGGCAACGCTACAAATTTTTCGCAAAAACAGCCGCAAAGAAAATGACTCTGCACTATTGCAGATGTCGGCTTTTCTGCTCGACTACCCATTCAATGAGCGACTTTATCCCAACGCGCTAGCGGCTATTCAACACCTTGGCAGCTTGGGTGTTACCGCTATATCGTCAGACGGCGATATGGTTTTTCAGCCTCGCAAAATCCAGCGCGCTGGGTTATGGGACGCCTTCGCAGGCCGAGTCATGATAACTGTGCACAAAGAACAAAACTTGCAAGCGATGCAAGAGCGATTCCCGGCGACGCATTACGTCATGATTGACGATAAGCCCAAGCTATTGGCCGCCATGAAAAAAGTCCTCGGCGCAAAACTTAGTACCGTCTTCGTGCGACAAGGGCATTACGCGCTTGAATCATTCATAACACCCATCGCACCTGCACCCGATATTTGTATCGAGTGCATTGCGGATTTACTCACTTTACAACTGTCGGATTTTATACCGACAGTTCAGGAGCAATAATGAAACCAACCGAACAATTGCACAATCTTGGCCAAAGTATTTGGCTGGATAATATTTCGCGTGAATTAATCGACAATGGTAACTTACGTCGCTATATCGAAAATTTTTCGGTGACCGGTTTAACCTCGAATCCTTCTATTTTCGATGCTGCCATTGGCACGGGCTATGTTTATGATTCAGGCATTAAAGAAAAAGTTGACGCCGGAAAATCCGGTGAGCAGCTCTTCATTGAATTAGCCTTGGAAGACCTGCGGCGCGCCGCCGACTTATTTCGCCCGATCTTTGTCAGTAGCGATGGTCGTGATGGTTGGGTGTCGATGGAGGTGTCACCCCTGCTTGCTGGCAATAGCGATGCCAGTATTAAAGCGGCGCGGCAAATTCATCAGCAAGCCGATCGTGCGAATCTTTTTGTCAAAATTCCCGGCACGCCCGAGGGCATTATTGCCATTGAAGAATTAATCTTTGCCGGCATTCCGATCAATGTCACATTATTATTTTCGCGTGAACAATATCTTGCTGCCGCTGAAGCCTATATGCGTGGCATCGAAAGGCGAATTGCTGCCGAGCTTGACCCACGTATAGCTTCGGTTGCCTCGCTTTTTATTAGTCGCTGGGACACCGCAGTTAACGACAAACTGCCAACGCAATTGCGTAACCAGCTCGGCATTGCCATCGGTCAACAAACTTACCTGGCCTATTGTAATTTACTGGCATCGAAACGCTGGCAAACACTCGCTGCCGCTGGTGCTCGCCCACAAACCCTATTATGGGCAAGTACTGGCACTAAAGATCCAGCCGTATCCGACACTTTATATGTCGAAGCCTTGGCGGCATCCAACACCATCAATACTCTGCCGGAAAAAACCCTGCATGCCTTCGCAGAACATGGCGTGATCAAAAATGCGATGCCAAAAGACGGCGGCGATAGCGAAAACCTGCTGGCTACATTTGCAAAAGCGGGCATCGATATTAAAGCGCTTGCCATGCAATTGCAGCACGATGGTGCTCAAGCATTTGTAAAGTCCTGGCAGCAATTATTGCAGCGCATTACTGACAAAAGTGCTGCACTCAGCGGCAAAACAATTACGACTGAAGAATTAAAATAATGAGCTCCAAAATAAACCCACTGGCGGGCAAACCAGCTTCAAATTCTGTGCTGCTTGATGTGTCAAAGTTATTGGCTGCTTATAGTCATTTGCAACCTGATCCAATGCTGCCGGCACAGCGAGTCAGCTTTGGTACTTCCGGGCATCGCGGTAGTTCATTTGAGCTTAGTTTCAATGAATCGCATGTACTTGCGATTACGCAAGCCATTTGCGATTACCGTATTTCAAATAATATCAATGGCCCCTTATTTCTTGGTATTGATACCCACGCCCTATCGCAACCGGCCTTTGAAACGGCACTTGAAGTATTAGCCGCTAATGGCGTCGAAACTTTTATTGCAGCCAATAATGAATACACTCCGACACCCGCGATTTCACATGCGATCTTGGTCTATAACCGTGGTCGAACGTCAGGTTTAAGCGATGGCATTGTCATTACTCCCTCACATAATCCGCCTGATAGCGGTGGTTTCAAATACAACTCACCCAATGGCGGTCCAGCCGACACAAAGGTAACGAGTTGGATTGAAAAACGTGCGAATACTTTACTTGAAGCCGGGCTAAAAGACATTCGCCGAATAAGCTTCGCGCAGGCATGCGCTGCAAGCACTACACGTGAACATGATTTTCTAAACGCTTATGTTTACGACTTGGAAAATGTACTGGATTTCGACATTATTCGCAGCTCTGGCATTCATCTGGGCGTTGATCCCCTTGGCGGTGCGGGTGTAAATTACTGGGCGCGAATTGCCGAGTATTATCGACTCAATCTTAGTGTGGTCAGCGAACTCGTTGATCCGACATTTTCTTTTATGAGCTTGGACTGGGATGGCCGCATTCGTATGGACCCATCGTCATCGTATGCCATGCAAAGACTCATTGGTTTGAAAGATAAATTCGATATCGGCTTTGCATGCGATACCGACCATGACCGCCATGGCATTGTTGCGCCCAGCGTTGGTTTACTGCCATCCAATCATTATCTGGCCGTTGCCATTGATTATTTGTATCGGAATCGACCGCGCTGGAATGCAGAAAAAGCTGTCGGAAAAACAGTGGTTAGTAGCTCAATGATCGACCGCGTAACGGCGCGCTTGGGCCGCAAACTCTATGAAGTGCCGGTCGGCTTCAAATGGTTTGTCGACGGATTATTTGACGACTCACTCGGTTTTGCTGGTGAAGAAAGTGCAGGCGCCACGTTTAGTCGTCTTGATGGAACCGTCTGGACAACCGACAAAGACGGTATTGCGGCCGCTTTGCTATCTGCGGAAATGTCGGCACGTTGCGGCCGTGACCCCGGTGAACTCTATCGCGACCTAAGCCGTGAATTAGGCGAACCGGTTGCTAATCGCGTTGAAGCCCACGCCACGGTCGAGCAAAAAACTAAATTAGCAAAATTATCACCACAGCAAGTGCAAAGCACCCAATTAGCCGGAGAGAAAATTGAAAGCGTGCTAGATCGTGCACCGGGTAACAACGCAGCTATTGGCGGTATAAAAGTCATCACTGCCAACGGCTGGTTTGCTGCACGCCCATCGGGCACCGAAGATATTTACAAAATATATGCCGAAAGTTTTCTCAACGAAGATCATCTACAAAATATTTTGAGCGATGCCCAGAAGATTGTCGATGAGGCATTGCGAGCACAATGAACGACTTGGAAAATAAACCGCTGGCCAATACCGATGCAACACTAAGCCATGTCCAGACTTTGGTTTTAATCGTAGCGACAGCCATCGGTGTTTATCTTTGCTACCGCATGGCGGCACCCTTTTTGCCCGCAATAACAGGCGCCTTAACATTGGCGGTTTTAT
>JAYSXB010000102.1:0-4787 GCA_043717775.1 Arenimonas sp. | reverse complement strand
TGCGCGGTGTACACAATGGCTTCGTCGGGTCGGGTTTTGCCGGGCAGAATCGCCAGCACATTGCGCGATTGCCCGCGTTTGCTGCTGCTTTTTAAATCTACATTTAACTTTGCATTCAAGGAAACAGCCTTGAAGCCGCGTGTATTTGCCATGTTGACCATGGCAGAAAAATCGAGTTCAGCATTGCTAAATAATCGCGCTGCTGCATCGGCGCTGAGCCAACCTTGCACCGGAACTCGCGGCTCCGAGTCTTCGCTAATCGGCAAATCAAATTGCGCGCCAGACCAGGAATTTTTTACCACGTCCCAGCCATACGCTGCGCCTTCGGTATCGTGAATAATAAGCGCGGCAGCAGCGCCTTGACGTGCGGCTTCTTCAAACTTATAGGTCCAGCGGCCGTAATAAGTCATGCGGCGGCCTTCGAATAATTTTGGATCACCCACATGAAAACCCGGGTCGTTGATTAACATCACAACGGTTTTGCCTTTGACATCCAAGCCGGCGTAATCATTCCAGTTTTGTTCCGGCGCATTAACGCCATAACCTACAAACACCATGTCGCTGGCATTGAGTTTAACTTCGGGTTTTTCACTGCGGCTGCCCATCACCATGTCTTTGCCCATCAGCAAATTCTGGCGTTTACCTTTATAGCTGATGCTCATGCTGGAATCGGCGCTGACTAAACTTTCGATCATCGGCACCGTTTGTACATAGCTGTCGCCATTGCCGGGTTTTAAACCCAGGCGTTGAAATTGCTGCGTTAAATACGCGACGGTTTTGTCTTCACCAACCGTGCCGGGTGCGCGCCCGCCGAATTCATCGGAAGCCAGCACTTTGATATGCATCGACAAGTCTTCGGCAGACACTTCCGGGCCGAAACCATGTTTTGCTTTGGCGACCGATGCCTGCGCCGCAATCACCGGATCGGCCATACGGGCGGGTGCTTGGCAAGCGCTAAACAATAGGCAAGCAGCTGAGACGAGGACAATACGCGACATAGCACCTCCGGAATGAAGGCCGATAGTAGCGCGAAAGTCCTGTGCCGAGTGTTAGCTAAGCCTTAGTGTGAACTGTGTCTCAATCCTTACGTGCCGGCGGTTTGTCGGTGTAGGTTTGCACGGTAGCGCCGGTGACTTTGCCGATTTTTGCGGTGCTATGCACGAATAATTCGACTTCACGTTTGAATACCAACTCACCCATCACTACCGCATTGGGTCCAATAAGGATTCGCGGGGTTTTTGGTTTGCCCCAACTAATGCCACGGGGTTTATCGACCAAAATGCCGCCATGAAGATGCGAGTTGGTGCCCACGGTAATATCGCCATTCACCGTGCTGACTTGACCGGTAATATTGGATTGATAAATCAGGATTTTTCCATTCACTGTACTCAACTCGCCGCCTAGTTCGGATGATTTACCCACCGTTACGGCGCCATTGACCGTGCTCACTTCGCCGCTGACTTTGGTTTGTTCGCCAAGATTGATCGAACCATTGACCGTGCTTGCACTGCCAAGAACAGCTTTGTCTTCGCTGGAAATACTGCCGTTGACAGTCTCGACATTGGCCACCGTTGTACCGGCATCAATACGAACACTGCCATTTACGGTATCCAGATCGCCATAGCTCTGGCCGCTTTCGGCATGAATACTGCCATTGACCTTCGAGACATCGTTGTCTTTGGCCAGTGTGCTGCTGGCAGCGAAGGCGAGGGCTAAAAATAATACGGTATGGCGCATGGTCAATTCCTTAGGCAGTAGTGAACTTAGGATGCAAGCGGGGCACAAAAGGTTTAGAAACTCTATGCACGCATTTGTGTCATAGGTTTCAGTCGCTTGGCGGCCTCACGAAAAGCAAGGTGAGTCTGTCGCTACTTCGTTACAATTGTGATGTGCCATTGGTCAGGAGCCTGCATTGAATCGCCCGAAACCCTTATTACTGCTGATTCTGGATGGCTGGGGCTATCGCGAGGAAACCGCCGATAATGCCATTGCCCTCGCGCAGTTGCCGCATTGGCGCGGTTTGTTGAAAGACTATCCCAACACCTTGGTACACACCGAAGGCCGTTTTGTTGGATTGCCCGATGGTCAGATGGGGAATTCCGAAGTGGGCCATATGAATATTGGCGCCGGTCGAATTGTTTATCAGGATCTCACTCGCGTCGATGCCGATATCGAAAACGGCGGTTTTTACCAGAATGCCGAATTGGTGAAAGCCTGCGACCTGGTTAATCAGACCGATGCGACTTTGCATATTTTTGGCTTGCTCTCGCCCGGTGGCGTGCATAGCCACGAGTCGCATATTTTTGCGATGTTGGATTTGGCACATCGTCGGGAGGTAAAAAAAGTGGCAGTGCATGCCTTTTTGGATGGCCGCGATACGCCGCCAAAATCGGCAGAAGCGAGTCTGCGTGCATTGCAAATAGTCTGCGATGAATTGGGCAATGCAAAAATTGCGACGCTGACCGGGCGTTATTACGCGATGGATCGCGATCAGCGTTGGGACCGTCAACAAACCGCTTATCTTGCAATGGCAGAAGCGCAGGCCGATTTTCATTATGACGATGCATTAAGCGCCTTGAAGGCCGCTTATGAGCGCGGTGAAACCGATGAGTTTGTCAAAGCCAGCCTTATTGATGGCGGAGCACGCATAGAAAACGATGACGCCATTATCTTCATGAATTTCCGTGCCGACCGTGCACGTCAGCTAACTTCGTGTTTTGTGCAGCCGGATTTTTCAGGCTTTGCAAAACCGCGCGTAATAAAATTATCGCGTTTTGTTTGCCTAAGCCAATACGATGAAAAACTCGATGCCGCCGTTGCTTATGGCTCCGATGATTTGCCTAATACTTTGTCCGACGTTTTGGCTGCAAACCATTGCACGCAATTACGAATTGCCGAAACCGAAAAATATGCGCACGTTACCTTCTTTTTTAGTGGTGGCCGCGAGCAGGCCGCCGTCGGTGAAGATCGCATTTTAATTCCTTCGCCTAAAGTGGCGACCTATGATTTGCAACCGGAAATGAGTTGCCCGGAACTTACCGAAAAATTGGTCGCGGCGATTAAAAGCCAGCACTACGATGTCATCGTTTGCAATATCGCCAATCCCGATATGGTCGGCCACACCGGTGATTTGTCGGCTGCAATAAAAGCCGCTGAAGCGGTTGATACTGCGCTCGGCGCTTTGCGTACTGCGATTACGGGTGTTGGCGGCGAGATGCTGGTAACCGCCGATCATGGCAACCTGGAAATGATGCGCGACCCCATTACCGGCGAACCGCATACCGCTCACACCGTGGGGCCGGTGCCCTTTGTGTATGTCGGACGTAAAGCGAGCTTGAGAAAAGGCGGCGCACTGCGGGATATCGCACCCACAATATTAACCTTATTAAATATTGAAAAACCGATAGAGATGACCGGCACTTCATTAGTGGAGCTGAGTTGAGTGTCAAAACTTTTTTTCACGGCAGCATTGTTTTTTTTATTGATATTGCACGCAAATATTGCCGTGTCGGCAAAGCCGAGCGCGCAAGTACAGGCGGCAACGCAAAAGAAAAAACTGGAAGCAGTACAGGCGCAAATAAAACTGCTTGCCGAAGACCAGAAAAAGCTTGAGCTGCAACGCGCCGAGGCAAATCAATCGGTGCGTGAAATGGACGCAAAAGTGGCACAGGCCAGCAAGCTAGCACGCCAAAGCAGCCAGAAATTGCTAGCACAACAATCGCAGCTTGAGCTATTGCAAAAAGACAAACAGGCGCTGGAAAATAAACTGGTCAGACAAAAGCAGGCATTGGCAGCGCTAATTCGTTCGGCGTATAGCATGGGGAAAACTCCCAGCCTGGAATTGTTGTTATCGCAAGATAAAATCAGTGATTCCTCGCGGGTGCTGGCCTACCATCATTATTTTGAACTCGATCAAAAAACGCAGCTTGATTTGATAACGCGGCAGTTGCAGGAATTGTCCTTGATGACTGAAAAGGTGAAATTGCAACAGCAGCAATTTCAAGTTGCAAAAATCGTGCAAGAAAAAAATATTTCTGCCTTGAGTCAACAACGCAAACAGCGCGACCTGGCATTGGCACAGGTTGACGCGCAATATCGCGACAAAAAAACCCGTTTAAACGCCTTGGGTCGGGACGAAAAAAATCTGAATCAGCTGCTAACTAAATTGCAGCAATTGATGGCGCAAAAGCCGATAGTAAGACCTTCGCGGGACGGTAAAAAAACACCGACTAAAGCATTGACCATGGTGCCGATGGGCCCAATGCGATTACCGGTGCAGGGTAACGTACTAGCCGGTTTTGGTGGCAGTATGCCCGACGGCCATCGCAGTGATGGCTTGTTGATTGCAGGCAATGTTGGCGCCGAAATTCGCGCCGTTGCCGCCGGTCGCGTGGCTTACGCTGATTGGCTAAAAGGCTATGGTTTGTTGCTGATTGTCGATCACGGTAATGGCTGGATGAGCCTGTACGCGTTCAACGACAGCCTGCTGAAGAATGTTGGCGATAGCGTAAAAGTGAATGATGCTATCGCTACGCTAGGCCGCTCTGGCGGGCAAGCCAGCCCAGCACTATATTTTGAATTGCGTCAAAATGGTCAACCTAAAGATCCACGAGTCTGGTTAAAACCCTAGGAAAAACAATGCGTGCGTTAGTGTTACTTATTCTGTCCTTATTTTCGTCAATGAGTCTGGCTCAAGCGGTTCGCAGCACTGCGGCTAAAACAAATTCAGGCAACAGCTCAATTCCGATTGATGAAATTCGCCGCTACATGCAAGTGCTGAGTCTGGT
>JAYSXB010000101.1:0-4789 GCA_043717775.1 Arenimonas sp. | reverse complement strand
CCAGCTGAGCGCATAAACACAGCGAACGATGAACTGAAGTGTTGGCAAAATCCGCGTTTGGTATTGAATAAAAAATCATCGGCACTATTGCGCCCAAGCAGTGGGGCATCCAAGGTGTATTGAAAATCTTTTTGAATCCAGGCGTTGAAACGATTGGCGAGCGCAATCGGGTCGGGGTTTTCAGTCAACCATTGTTGCGCGAGTTCACGGGTTCGCGGGTTTAAGTCGTTGGGTAAACGCAGCGTAATGATGCGGGTTAAGTCATCAAGCGGTTCAATAAATCTTGGCTGTAATGACGAGGTCGCTTGATAGCGCTGAACGGAATTGATGGGCTCTTGAACAAGAGCGGTAAATTCGTAAGTGAGCCTGGAGTTTTCCGGTGCTACAGTCGGTAAATCAAGCACTAATAAATCCGTGGTTGAAGTCGGCTCCAGCATCACTTCATAAGCAACGGGATTAGCCTCTTTTTGCAGGGCCGGGCGTTCGCGGACTCGTGCACCCAGATCGCGGATCCACGCACTTCCATCAAAATGTGTCAGTACCGGTCCTCGCCAATACATTTGATCGCGGCGGGGTGTGGGGCCTAAAAATTTAGCGCGAATTACGATACGATCATCGGCCAATTTGTCGAGCCACTCGCTGGGCTCCATTCGGTCTCCCAGGCCTTTGCCAGCAATGGCATTTTGCGGCAATCCCCAAAGCGGTGTGGATAATCGAGGGAAAAGCCAGAAGCCAACCAGGGCGAGTGGAAGTGCAATAAGTGCGGCACTGGCGGCTGACTTTGATGCACTTCGCCATTGTAGGCGGCTGCTTTGCGCGAGTGCCGAAAACGCCATCAAACTCAATACAAAGGCGACTACGCTCAAGCCTAATGTAAGCGGCCCCTGATCTTGCAAAAAGGCAGCAAAGGGTGCGAATAAAGAAAAGCCGAGCAGACTTTTTGCATCGCGTTGGGTATGGGTCTCGAAAGGTTTTAATGCGAGCATGGCTAACAGACCGGCACTGGCAGCATCGCGACCAATGCCAAAATTGTAGCTGGTCATCACCGTGGCGCCGAGCAAGGCCACTAAAAGAAATCGCAGAATTGCCGGTAATTGTTTCGGATAAAAAAAGCCAAGTAGCAAAGCAAAAATAAGTACCGCCATCAAAGCATTCGGTAATTGCAACAACATCGGCGCACAACAAAAAATGCTTGCCAGCAAACAAGTTTTTCTTTGGGTCGGATTGATTGATTTAGATGTACTAGCCATGCGGCATCAAGGCCAGAGCGCGCAAACACGCATGACGTTGTTCCAAGCCATTGCCGCTGGCAATAAATTCCTGCGGCAGACGAAGTGAATAACGACAGGCACTTTGTTCGGCATTCACCACCCAGCGCGCCAGCCTTGAAATGCGAGCTTCGTAGGGCAATCCAGCCAGCGTAAACCAATCGAGTTGAATTTCTTTTGCCGTTTGGGTTTCGTATTCACGGACCAGTAAATGCTCGCCACGGGCGGAAGCCTTCCAGGCGATTTGTTTCTTGGCGTCGCCATGTCGATATTCGCGCAGTTGATGCAGGTGTTCACCTTGCGAGTGCATACGCGCCTGGCTTCCTTCGCCTTGCGCTTCAGGCAGTGCGGGCGCCTGGGCTTCCAGTGCCGGATACACCAGTAGATGAGTATCAGGTCGTATCCAGCTCCATGCGCGTGCCAGACCGAGCGGTCGAATCGTACTTAAACGCATTCTTCCGGTTTGCATCCAGCCGCGTTGCGTGGCGGAAATGGCGAGGCTTATTTCGATTTGTTCACGCGCAAGTAAATCAAATTTTTCTTCCGCGTCGCCGCAGACCAATTCAAGGCCTAGTCGGTCGCGTGCGCCTTTAGCTTCGAATCGCATACGCACCGACATGATTTGCCCGACATGTACTGGCTCGGCGTGCAGTGTTTTTACACATAAACCCGATAGCAATAAATGCGCATGTACCAAACTATTATGCGCGGCGGCGGCGATAATAAAAGAAAGAAATATCGCTGGATTATTATTGTAATTCAGCGCCCCGAGCAATAAGACAGCAATAACACCGCTAATAAAAAGGCCGAAGCTGGTCGGTAAAACATAAATTCGATTACGGCTAAGTTCAATCGGCAAAGTCTCTGGTTTTTTCGGTCGAATAAAAGCCCAGCGTGCGGCTCGATCGCCAAAGCGTTCAACAACATCTTTGCTATTTTCTGAAGCCATTAATCAACCGCTACGGCAGTTAAAATACTTTGACAGAGGGTTTCGCGTGAATCGGCTTCTGCCTCGGGTACCAAGCGGTGTGCGGCAACGGCGACAAACAAGGTTTGCACATCGACCGGCAATGCATGTTGGCGACCTTGTAGTAAGGCATAGGCCTTGGCGCCATGCAAAAGTGAAAGCCCTGCACGCGGTGACAAGCCCACCCTCACGCCTTTATGGCGCCGACTCTCGGCCATTAAGGCCTGCACGTAATTGATCAATGCAGCACTTGCATGTACTTGCGTTACCGCGTGTTGTAGCGAGAGCAATTGTGCCTGCGATAATTTTGGTGAAAGCTGTGCAATCAAATGACGACGGTCATCACCCGACAACATTTCACGTTCGGCATTGGTATCGGGATAACCAAGTTTCAAGCGCAATAAAAACCGGTCAAGCTGGGAATCGGGCAAAGCGAACGTGCCTGCCAGATCGACCGGGTTTTGCGTTGCAATGACAAAAAATGGTTGCGGCAATTTATGGGTATGGCCATCAATGCTGACTTGCTGCTCTGCCATGGCTTCAAGTAAGGCGCTTTGCGTTCTCGGTGGCGCACGATTAATTTCATCGGCTAATAATAATTGGGTGAATACCGGGCCCGGATGAAAACGAAACTCGTGGGTTGCCTGTTCGAAAATGGAAACGCCTAAAATATCCGAGGGCAATAAGTCGGCGGTAAATTGGCTCCTTTGAAAATCCAATCCCAACGTGGCTGCCATCGTGCGTGCCAAAGTAGTTTTGCCCAGACCTGGCAAGTCTTCAATCAACAAATGCCCACCGGCGAGTAAGCAGGTCATGGCCAGACTGACTTCATGGCTTTTACCCAGCACCATGCTGTTGATCTGTGCTTTGGCATCGAGTAAAGCCTGATGATGCGAGTCAGTTAAGATAGGCGTACTAGCGGTAGCGGACATGGCTGAGGTTCCATTTGGCAATATCAAATCAATACTTAAGCAATGCTGACATAAATGCGAGCGCATGGCGTGTGAAATTTTACCTGCTTTGGTCACTTATGCTGCTGCTGAAATTATTATTGGCTTGGCAGCTACAGTTATTTGGCGACGAAGCTTTTTATGCGTGGGAAGCTGCAAAACCAGCCTGGGCCTACTCGGATTTGCCTGGAATGACCGCGTGGCTAATTCGATTGGGCGTTGAGGTAGGTGCTTATCATCCATTTGCGGCTCGCTTGGTTTATGTGTTGATTGGCGCACTGATACCGTTTTTCATTATTCGCATTGCCAGATATTTTTCGAGTGAAGCCCAAGCTTGGCAAGCAGGGTTGCTGAGTTGTTGTCTGCCGCTTTTATTGCCGATGGGTTTTATGGCTTTGCCCGAGGCGCCACTTTGTCTCGCGGCATTATTGTGTCTCGATGCAGCACTGCGCTTGCTGGAAAAAAGTAGTTCATTGGCTTGTCTTGAGCTTGCCTTGGGTTTGTTTATCGGCGCGAGCACGCATTATCGTTTCATCATAATTTTGTTCGCCGGGGCCTTGGGTTTTATCTTGGCGGGTGGCTGGCGGCAATATCGCGATCCCCAGCTATGGCTTGCCATTTTGGTCGGCGCTTGCGCATGGCTGCCCTTGTTTTACTATAACGAGCAAAACGATTTTGCCGGTTGGCAGTTTCAATTTTATGAGCGCAATCCCTGGCAGTTTTCCAGTCGCGGCTTATTGCATGTGCCGATTCAGGCCATGGTTACGACGCCCATTTTCTACGCGGCTTTATTATGGTGTTTGTGGCAGGTCTTTCTTGTCTGGCGGCAGGGCGACAAAAAGATGGGGGTAATTTTAGCTGCGGCAGGCTTGCCACTAATTTTATTCGCAGGCCTCGCTTTTTTTGCAGATCAAGTTCGCACGAGTTTTCATTGGCCTTTGCAGGCGTATCTTCCTTTAATAGCCGTATTGCCTTTTCTTATCTCGAAAAAATTTCCACGATGGGAGAAAAAAATTATTGGCTTTATTGCATTAAGCGGAATGCTGGGTGTTTTGATTGCGTCGAGCTATTTTTTACTGACGATAGTGCCGGGCTTCACTGGCGTTCTGGCAGGTAAAAAATCCTACCCCGATAATTTTGTTGGATGGAATGAAATTTCAAGCACCACAAAATCATTATTGAAAGAAGACGAGATTTTGGTGGCGGATAATTTCATGCTGGCAGCGCAATTACAGTTTTCCTTTGCCGGTGCCAGACAAATTTACGTACTGGACCATCCCTTAAATAAAAAGCACGGACGTGAACGGCAGCTAGAAACTTGGCAGGTCGATAGCGATGCATTGATGGCTTTGAAAAAACAAACTTCTGTATTGATCGTGATCGAAGAAAGCAATACGAAAGAATGGCTGCGTGATCAATGGCGAGCAAAACTGTGTACGCAATTTAATAGTTTGAAGTTTGAGCGTCTGGTTTACGGGCCGGGGCATGGGAAAAGCTTTTCGATTTTTCGGGCGCGTCTTGGGGCGGATCCACGCAAGCCGTGCGATACGCGGATTTTGTAGCAGCACAAACCCGTAGGAGCGCTCACGAGCGCGATAGGTCTG
>JAYSXB010000011.1:0-15898 GCA_043717775.1 Arenimonas sp. | reverse complement strand
GAGGTATATTCGCCCGGCTCGGTGATTGAATGTGTAACCAGGCTGAAAGCATTGATGCGGACCTTATCGCAAATTTCGATATGCCCAACAATGCCTGCTGCCCCACCGATCAGGCAATATTTACCGATTTTCGCAGAGCCTGCTACCGCTACGGCCCCGGCAATGGCGGTATGTGCACCGATGTGTACGTTGTGAGCAATTTGAATTTGGTTGTCGAGACGGACGTCCTCTTCGAGTACGGTATCGCCCAGTGCGCCGCGATCAATCGTTGTATTGGCACCGATTTCGCAATCATCACCAATTACCACGCCACCGAGTTGCGGGACTTTCAGCCAACGACCGGCTTCCATTGCCAAGCCGAAACCTTCTGCCCCTAAAACTGCACCGGGATGGATTAATACGCGTTGACCAATCTTTACTCGCGTTACTAGAGTGACGCGCGCAACGAGTTCGCTATTGGCGCCGACATGGCAGTGCTCGCCAATCACGCAGCCTGCACCGATTACTGCATTTGCTTCAATTCGGGTATGGGCACCGATGCTGACGAAAGGGCCAATGCTTGCAGTAGCGTCCACGCTAGCGCTTGGGTCGATCACTGCATTGGGATGAATGCCGGCATTCACCACGGATTTGATTTCAAACAATGCCGATATTTTAGCGAACGCAACGTAGGGATCTTTTGCAATCAGGCATGGTGCTGATGACAGACCTGCATCTGCATCACGCAAAATAATCGCAGCCGCATGCGTGTGCGATAACTGTTTTCGATACAGTGAATTGGCCAGAAAGCTGATTTGCTCTTTACCGGCCGTCGCTAATGGAGCAACGCCGATAATTTTCGTATCGGCATCGCCCATCACTTTCAAATCAAATTTTTTCGCCAACTCTGCCAGCGTGAAGTGAGGGCCTGGCATAACAGGCCCCGACTTAGAACTGTTGACCGAAGCTGAATTGCAAGCGTTCAATACGGTCAGTATCTTCACTACGCAACGGCAGCGAATAGCTGATCGAGATCGGACCAACGGGAGCTTGCCATTGCAGGGAAATGCCCGCCGATGCACGAAGTTCGCCTGCATCAAAATCGCTCGGTGTGGCATAGACATTACCGAAATCCATAAAGGCCGAGAGACGAGTGCCGCGTGATTTGCTAAAGAGTTTCGGGAACAGTAACTCAACGCTACCTACAGTTTTAAGACCACCGCCAAGTGGCTGACTTACACTTCCGCCACTTTGAATCAGACTCGGACCAAGACTGTTTTGCTCAAAGCCGCGGACTGAATTTGGACCGCCAGCATAATAGTGCTGGAAGAAAGGCAGGCCACACTTGCGTTGAGTGCCAGCGATGACGGTGCCTCCAGAGTCATAATCAGAACACTGGAACTTGCTGGTTACACCATAGCTATCGCCGTAGCCAATATCAGTGGCCAGTTTTAATACCAGCCAATTAGACAGTGGCTTGTAATATTCAAACTCATATTGCAATTTATAATATTCCAGATCACTTCCGGGCAGAACTAATTCAGCTCCAAAACGATGATAAATACCACGTGTTGGGAGTAGATAATCATTTCGCGAATCGCGCGACCAAGCCGCTCTCAGCCGCCAAGCATTAATATTCCATTGACGGGTAGTACTAAGGCCAGGAACATAAACAGGGGTGTCGGTTGTTGAGGGATCTGCATCATCATTCGAAGGATCATTCAAAGGGTCGGTATCATCGTCAGTATGGAATAAAGGAAAGCGTTGGCGATCCCCGAGTGTACTAGCGAGATAGTTAATAAGAGTGTACGGAGTTTGGCCGTCTTGAGTTGTAATCTGATTACGATCTATTCCTAACGCGAATTGCACGGTATCAGTTTCGGTAATCGGAATGCCGAAAGTCGCCTCTCCCGATGCAATTTTTCCATTGTAGCGAGTGAATGAGGTATTGGTCTGGCTTTGATCGGTTTGAGTATTGTCAGAAACATTAAAGTTATAACCAACACTGATCCCATCATCGGTAAAGTAGGGGTCAAAATACGAAAAGCTTAGTCGTTTTGAGAAACGATTTACTTGTACTGTAGTACTTAAGCGATTGCCGGTTCCAAGGAAATTATTTTCACTGAGCTGAACATTGGTCGTTATCCCATAACTTCCCTGATAACCCAAGCCAAATACGAAGCTGCCCGAGTTGCGTTCTTTAACATTGATGACGACATCCACTTGGTCTGGGCGGCCAGCGACCTCAGGGGTTTCGATATCAACGGTATCGAAGTAGCCTAAACGTTGCAGACGAATTTTTGAACGATCAAGAGCTGCCTGAGAATACCAAGACCCTTCAAATTGGCGCATTTCACGACGTAACACTTCATCTGAAGTTCTCACATTACCCGAGTAACGAATACGGCGAACCTGCACACGTGGGCCAGGTTCAACAACAAAATTGATACCGATCGTTTTGTTTTCGCGATTGATGTCAGGCACTGGATTTACTTTGGCAAAGGCATAACCAATATTGCCTAAAGTCGAAGTAATACCGTCCGAGGTAAATTCCAAGCGAGCACGTGAGAAAGTGTCGCCTTCTTTCACCAATAATAATTTATTGAGTTCTTCAACTGGCAGCACTGTATCGCCAGTAATACGCACGCTGGACACTTTATAGATATCACCTTCAGCCATATTGGCACTCAGGAAAATATCTTTACGATCAGGTGAGATCGCTACCTGGGTAGATTCAATATTGAAGTCGGCGTAGCCACGATCCAGATAAAAATTAGACAGTTTTTCTAAATCACCCGACAATTTTTCGCGAGAATATTGATCGTCGCGACGATACCAAGATAACCAGTTACTGGTGCCTGATTCCCATGATTCACGCAGTTCGGCGTCAGTAAATTTCTCGTTGCCGACCAGATTGATATCACGAATTTTAGTAGCTTTGCCTTCAGTGATTTTCAGAGTGATATCGACCCGGTTACGGTCTAAATCAGCGACTTCTGGCACCACTTGTGCGTTATATTTGCCGCGATTATTGTATTGCCGATTCAGCTCTTGTGTTACGCGATCAAGGTTGACTGGATTGTAAGTTTCGCCTTCGGCAATGCCGACATTTTTTAAACCCTTTTCCAGTTCTTCAGACTTAATATCTTTGTTGCCTACTAATTTGATGCTATTGATCGCCGGACGTTCTTTAACGGTAATTACCAGAATGTCACCTTGGCGTTCCAACTTCACGTCGGTAAAGAAACCAGTTTTGTACAAAGCACGAATCGCGGCGGCCGATTGGCTTTGGCTCATTGCTTCGCCTTTTTCAACCGGTAAATAACTATAAACCGTACCGGCTGAAATGCGTTGCAAGCCCTCGACCCGGATGTCGCTCACCGTAAAAGCTCCAATCGTTTGTGCGCTAACGGGACCAGCTAATGCGGCAGCGAGAGCAAGGCTAAGAATGTGGCGGCGGGCGATGGGTCGCTTCATTGAATAATCCAAAATGGAGGCGAGGTCGTCGCCAAAGTTAACGGGTAAATACTATTTAATTTAAAACTTGATTCAAAACATAATTCAAAAACGTCAATTCGAAAACAGACGTGCAAAATCATTGTAGTGCGCAAGAAGCATCAATCCGGCCAGTAAACTAAGGCCGATAAACTGGCCCGCCATCTGGATGCGCTCGGCAACTGGGTGACCAGTGACGAGCTCGATCGCGTAATACAGTAGGTGTCCGCCGTCCAATACCGGGATCGGCAACAGATTCATAATGCAAAGGCTCAGCGAAAAGAACGCCAGAAACCCCAAAAATGAACCGAAACTCGTACTGGCTTCCTGATTGGCCACTTGTGCAACGGTTATTGTACCAGAGACGTTTTTAACTGAGGCTTTCCCGGTGAGCAGCCGTTTGAGCATGGCAAAAGTGTTGCTGGTGGTGTCCCAGGTCTGCTCGAAGGCTTTTCCAATAGATTCGATGGGGCCGTATCTTAGTAGGGTTTGTTTCGGCATCACTGAGATAGGACCAACCCCAATTTGCCAGGCCCGTCCGGTTTTGGCCGCTTCAAATCCCAAAAATGTCCTGATTTTGCCCCAGAAACCTAGTTGCGGGCTGACCAGCTTGGGCTGAATCATGATCTGTCGAGCTTGGCCTTCACGTTCAAACAAGATACTCAGAGCTTGATCTGGCTTGGCTTGGCTGGCAATCGCGGGCGATAGTTCGCTGTAATCCCGAACACCAATAGCCCCCACTTTTGTAATCCGGTCGCCGACCTGCAAGCGGCCGAAAGCTGCGCCATCGGGAACGAGAACGCCAACGACTGCGGGTGGAATCATCGACGCCATTCTCAGGCCAACCACTTGAGGCACTCTGGTTTGGTCAAAATCAGCCGGGAGCTGGCTTAGTTTCAATATGCTTTTTCTTTGTGCGCCTGCCGTGTCTTGCAGAACAATTTCAATGTCGCGGTGATCGATGGCTGCCAGCATTAGTGGTGGTACGACTTGGGTCAGTGTAGGGGTTTCTGTGCCGTCAATAGAAATCAGGATGTCGCCCTTATGAATTCCGGCTTGTGCTGCGATGCCGGTAGTTTCGCCCATCATCGGAACAAAATCAGGCTTGCCGACCACAAACATTCCCCAGTAAAACACCAAGCAGAGTATTAAGTTCGCGATCGGCCCGGCGGCGATAATGGCAATACGCTTGCCGACCGGTTGTTGGTTAAAGGCCTGGCTGCGTTCTGCCGGAGTGACTAAATCGTCACGCTCGTCCAGCATTTTGACGTAACCACCCAGTGGAATTAGCGCGAGTCGAAATTCGGTGCCGTGTTGATCGGTACGAGACCATAGGCTGCGGCCAAAGCCGACCGAGAATCGCAGGACTTTGACACCGCACCAGCGCGCAACAATATAGTGGCCAAATTCGTGAAAGGTGACTAATACACCAATGGTGACGATAAGCCACCAAAACGAGCCGACGAATTCGTTCATTGCGTCACCATTTTGTTCACGAACTCCAGGGCCTTGATGCGGGCTTGATTATCAACGGCCATTAGGACATCGAGATCGCGTACAGGTTCCGTAGAAAATACAGAAAGTGTTGATTCAATGACATTGGCGATATCGAGAAAGCTTAATTTTTCGTTGAGAAAGGCTTCCACAGCAATTTCATTGGCGGCATTTAATACCGTTGGAGCGGTGCCGCCAAGTTTTAATGCATGAAAAGCCAGAGCCAGGCAGGGGAACACATCGAGGTCAGGTTTTTCAAAATCAAATCGCGACAGGGCTATTAAATCGAGCGGTGCAACGCCGGAATCAACACGCTCGGGCCAGGCCAAACCATACGCAATGGCGGTGCGCATATCGGGGTTGCCCAATTGTGCCAATACCGAACCATCTACGTAATCAACCAAAGAGTGAATAATGCTTTGCGGATGCACCACAACGTCAATTTTTTCGGCGCCAATATTGAATAGATGATGCGCTTCGATAACTTCGAGGCCTTTGTTCATCAGCGTGGCGGAATCGACAGAAATTTTTCTGCCCATTACCCAGTTCGGATGCGCGCAGGCTTGTTGTGGTGTGATGGAAGCCAGTGATTCACGCGTGCGACCACGAAACGGCCCGCCGGAAGCAGTCAACAATAAACGGCGAACCGATTTGTCATTTCCGTTTGTGGGCAGGCATTGATAGATCGCATTGTGCTCGCTATCAATAGGCAATATTTTTGCAGCGTTTTCGCGCGCGGTTCGCATAAGAATTTCACCGGCAACAACGACCGATTCCTTATTTGCCAATAACAGGCGTTTGCCGGATTTGGCAGCGGCTAATGTGGAATGCATTCCGGCGGCGCCAACAATGGCGGCAAGTACCGTGTCAAATTGCGGAGCTGCAGCGACGTCGTTTAAGGCTTCAGGGCCGGCCATGGCTTGCGTGGCAAGCCCCAGTTTTTTGAGTCCATCACGCAGGGCAGGGTAACTGGCTTGCTCGGTAATAACGGCAATATCGGGTTTGAATTTGGCGCAGAGGTTTAATAAATCATCGACTTTTGAATTCGCGCTTAGAGCGGCGGCACGATATTTATCCGGATGTCGTGCAATCACATCCAGGGTCGATAAGCCAATCGATCCGGTCGCACCCAGTAGAGCAATATTTTTTATAGATCCAGCCATGATTTGCCAATAACAAAAATCGGCAATACCGCCAATAAACTATCCAGACGATCCATCAAGCCGCCGTGACCAGGAATCAAATGGCTGGAGTCTTTATAGCCCGAGTGACGTTTCATCAAGCTTTCAAATAGATCGCCGACCACGGAAAATATCATGGTGATAATCGTCAGCAATAATAACCAGCCAAGTTCGGACCAGAACAAACCCAATAACGGCGTTGCAGCAATCGCCAATAATAAAATCGCCGCCACGCCACCGAACACACCTTCCCAGCTTTTTCCGGGACTGATGCGAGGCGCCAATTTGGTTTTGCCATAACGAACACCGGCAAAGTAAGCGCCGCTATCGGCAGCCCAAGCGATGGCGAGAGCGAATAATGCCCAGCGCGGGCCAATCGTACTGCTGCCGTGTAACCAGGCGAGAGCACACCAGGCAGGAATAACGCACAGGCTGCCAGCGAGTAGTTTGATACTGCGATTGAGCGATGTGTCTGCTTTCGCAAATTCAAATCGCCATAGCCACAGACAAACAAAGAACCACCAAACCGCACCAATCAAACTAATTAATTTAAGCCCGAATAAACCGCGACCACTGCCCCAAGCCAAGGCAAGTATCATCAAGGCATTACCGGCGACATAGAGTGAGCGTGGAATTTTTTCGGTCAGGCCAGCCAAGGCTGACCATTCCCATAAACCGGCTAACAAAATACCAGCAACGGCGGCTGCGAGATAAGGCGTTGGCAGGAAGTACACCGCGCCAATCGCAAAAGGCGCCATGATTAATGCGGCGACAATCCGGGTGCGGCGACTACTCACGCGGCATCTCCGGGTTTCACTTGCGCGCTGGTTAAGCCAAAGCGGCGCTCGCGGTTTACAAAATCATCCATGGCTTGTTGCAAGGTAGTGTCATCCAGATCTGGCCAAAGAGTCTCAGTAAACCACATTTCGGTATAAGCCAATTGCCAAAGTAAAAAATTACTGATGCGCAAATCGCCACCCGTGCGAATAAATAAATCCGGCGCGGCCTGATCTGCCAACGACATTCTTGCGCCCAGCAATGCTTCATCAATACTGTCGGCGCTGAGTTTGCCACTAGCCACATCGATGGCGATCGATCTGGCAGCTTGTGTGATATCGGCACGACCGCCATAACCGGCAGCGATATTCATATTGAGTTGCTGATTATGTTTTGTTATTTCTTCGGCACGAGACATTTTATTGCGAATAAGTTCGGAAAACCCCTTACGTTCACCGATAAAAGTAATGCGCACACCACGGCGATGTAGTTCATCGACTTCACTGTCGAGCATATGCAAAAACAGTTTCATCAAAGCGCCGACTTCTTCTGCCGGGCGATTCCAGTTTTCGCTGGAAAAGGCAAATAAAGTGAGGCTGCCAATACCATGCTTGATGCAAAACTCCATGCAAATCCGCACGGCTTTTGCACCGGCACGATGGCCCAGGCTGCGCGGGCGATGACGGCGTTCGGCCCAGCGGCCATTACCGTCCATAATGACGGCGATATGTTTGGGTAGTTGATGCGAAGAAGCATTCATGCGGTGGGCAAAGCCTTAAGGGCACCTCTAAAAATTCACAGTTCTAAGCAAGACAAGGCGCAAGGGAAAAATAATGACGCGCATATACTAAATATGTAAGGAATTATTTTTCCCTTGCAACGCAGTATTGCGACGAAATGGGGGTTTTTAGAGGTGTCCTTTAAACCGCCATCAGTTCTTGCTCTTTCGCCTTGACTACTTCGTCAATGTCCTTGACGGCTTTGTCGGTGAGTTTTTGCACATCGTCTTCTGCTGCACGCACTTCATCTTCGGTAGCGGTTTTTTCTTTCAACATTTCCTTGATGTGCTGAATGGCGTCGCGACGCACATTACGGATCGCAATTTTGGAATCTTCACCATCGCCGTGTACTTGCTTGGATAAAGCTTTACGACGTTCTTCTGTGAGTGGTGGCAGGTTAATGCGAATAATCTGGCCGGCGGTATTGGGCGTGAGGCCCAAGTCGGATGCCAGAATCGCTTTTTCTACTGCCGCGACCATCGGTTTTTCCCAAGGCGTAATGACCAGTGACCTGGCGTCGGCGACGGCAACGGTTGCCACCTGCGAAAGCGGCATTTCCGACCCGTAATAGTTCACCTTGATGTGATCAACAATGGCAGTGGTGGCGCGGCCGGTGCGTAACTTCGTTAGATCCTGGCGCAACGCGTCCACGCTTTTGGTCATTCGGATTTGTGCGTCTTTTTTAATGTCAGTCAGGGACATGAGGCTTACCTAAAAACGTGGGATATGCCCGATTATAGCGGCTGCGGAACGGCTTTGGGGTGCTAAGGTCGCTTGAATGGGGACCTAAGCATGAACCAAGGTGCCGATTTCTTCGCCCCGCAAAATACGCATCAGGGCACCCGGTTGCATCATGTCGTAGATGCGCAGCGGCACCTTATTGTCGCGACATAGGGCAAAAGCGGCAGTGTCCATCACCTGCAAATTACGGGCAATCACTTCGTCATAGGTCAGATTGTCAAAGCGCTTGGCGCTTGGGTTCTTTTTCGGGTCGGCATCGTAAATGCCATCGACTTTGGTGGCTTTGAGCAATAAATCAGCACTTATCTCAGTCGCGCGCAGGGCGGCAGCCGAATCGGTGGTAAAAAACGGATTGCCGGTACCAGCAGCGAAAATGGCGATACGGCCTTTTTCAAGATGGCGAATGGCTCTGCGACGAATATAGTCCTCGCAGACTTCATTGATTTTGATCGCGCTCATTACCCGGGAATAGGCGCCTTGTTTTTCGAGCGCATCGGCCATGGCGAGTGCATTAATGACGGTGGCCAGCATACCCATATGGTCGCCGGTAACACGGTCCATGCCGTTTTCGGCCAAGCCGGCACCGCGAAAAATATTACCGCCACCAATCACCAAGCCAATTTGAGCGCCGGCTTTTTGCGCCTCAATAATGTCTTTGGCCATCGCATTGATCACGATCGGGTCAATGCCGTAATTTTCGTTTCCCATCAGCGCTTCGCCCGACAGCTTAAGCACGATACGCTTGTATTTAAGGGGCGATGGGCTCATTTCAGTTACTCCGGCATAGGCAAACAGCAGAAGTTTAACGGATTTTGATTAGTGCTGTCTGATTTAATCGGACTCAGGGAGCCCAGCTGCATCAATCGGTATACAAAAAACCAAACAAAACGTAGGAGGCCCCTTGGGGGCGACGAAGATCAAAACGCGAGTAAGTTTCATGCACAGGTGTATTGCTAGCCAAATGCATCAGATCAATAAAAATATCAAATGCCATTGAGGATAAATCGCCCGGCCGGAAGAATGCTCCTGCATTTCCGGCACTCCCACCATCCATGGCGGTCGCAAGTGGCCTCCTACACAGCTGCGCTCCACTCAAAAACCACATAAATCTTTTTAGCCGCTTCCAGCGTTTCCCAAATCCCTTTGAAGCCTGCGGCAATCACGAAATTATCGCCCGGGCCAACGGTAACGCTTGCGCCAGCTTCATCGGTAATGCAAATACGGCCCTGCAAAATATGGCAGAACTCATGCTCGCTATAGCTTACCCGCCAAAGTGCCGGCGCGCCTTCCCATATGCCGCAATGAAATTCATTGCCGGGATCGGAAAACATATTCAGCGTACTTTGCCTGCTTTCGCCACGAATAAGTTTTTCTGCGGCAACATCGTAGTCGCTGCGTTCGGCATTGTCTTTTGAAAAAGCGACGAAGTGTGTTGGCGTCATCAGAAATCCTTATTTGGCGAGCGGCGATATTTTTAAATATATCCTGATCACCTGAATATCAAAAGCGTGGTAGGTCTTGCCCAGGCACGAAGCTTTTGAAAGATAGCGATGGCGCTATTGTTTTGGACTGGCACAACCCAGGAAATTGCAAACCGCTATCAATATCCGAACAGCCAAGTGCAGTGAATTGTGCGGTGCTTTATTTTTAAAAATGTTAGCCCACCAATCCCGCCTATGGGCAAATCACTTCGAGTTACTTGGCCCATTGCTGGCCGAACCGAACATATCTTTTGCCTTGCTTGTTTCTGGAAGAATATAAACAAGGCCATTGGTTCTGGTGAATGTTGGACTAACAATTTTCTCGTAGAACTTCACTGGGACATTAATGCACCCATAGGAAATACGGTTGTCCTCAGGAGTCGCGCTTTCCAGTCGCTGTGCTCGCCGTTCGGCAGGAGTTCCCTTGGCGAGCGGGTGAAGGGACAGCGAGGCAGCGTAGTCAATCACCAGTATCGGTTTGCCTGATACATCACTGGACAGCGAGGACACAAAGCGGCCGGCTGGCGTGCTGCGTTCCTCCGGTCGAATCGTTGACAGCTTTCGTTCGCCAATTCCCGGAACGGAGTTGTCACCGCGCGCCAAACCCAGTAACACCGGAGCAGCTCCCTGAAAGCTTCCGGTCTTATCGAACACATATACCTTGGCATTGACCTTATCAATTATTGCGTACGGCATACCGTGGTTATCGCCAGAATCCATGATCCAGCTGACCACGTACTTTACTTCTGAGGATGCCGATTCTTGCTGTAAATCGACCCCGCTTTCTGCGCCAAGACCGGCCGCCGGTAAGCTAGCAGCATAGACGCCATTACCGGCAATAAGAACGACCAAGCCCAATACCAAGACCAGGCTCGCGCCTGGTTTATGTTTGTTGGATCGGCCTAGTTGCATCAATGATCGAATTGGTTTTTGCATAGGATTAGTTGCGGTATGACTTGGGTTTGTGGACGGGGGCGACATAAATTTGAGGAGCTTGCTCTTCTTCAACGGGCGTGATCACCAAACTTGTCGGTGTAGGTGACACATCCACTAGCTCGACCAAACTACCAATGGGTATGATTGATGAAGGGGGCAGGTTTGGCAATATGGGCAATAGTGTTAGCGGCGGCGCGGCGGTAATGGATCCCGTCGTATGCGCGGCAACGGGCCCGCAGCAGTTGGTGGCGAAGGCGTATAAGCCCGCGTTCGCACCGGACAAGGTGTAACCGGTGTAGCTTATGCCTTGATTATTTCCCACTGCCGCAGAATTGTAGTTGGCTGCAGCATTGGGGCCGCGAACCAGCGTCACACCGGCCGGGCCACCAATCAATCCCGACAATAGTGTCGTGGTGGTGCCGTCAAAAGTCCGGTCGCCGCCAGCAGCAAACACCAACATGTACTGCGTCAACGTGGCACCTTCGGTCAGCGTGAAACGTGGCAGGTAATTAGTCGGTGTCGTGTAAGAAACCGGGTTGTAATAAATTCTTGCAGGCGCTGCAGTAACGGTAATCTGTGGCGCAAGTGCATTGATGATGACGGTTCCGCCTTGAATCCCGGGACCGGTTCCATCGGTGTCGGCACTGATCGTTAAACCATTTTGCAAACCCAAACTTCGGGTCGGATCATTGGTGCCACGGGTCACGGTGATGGCGGCATTAACGAACACATCATTGGCCGCACACATCATAAAATTGCCATCGGTTACGGTGATGGCAGCATTCTGGTTGATGTTACGACCCGCCGACAGCAATACGCTGCCATTGGTTGCGGTGATGGCGCCATTGACATTGATGTCTTGTCCGCAGCAAACCGAAAAATTTCCGTTGGTAAGCGTAACGGCCGCATTGATATTCACGTTGCCGTCAGCAAACAAACTCAGGGTAGTGGGGCCGCCACTGGCCGTCCAACTCACAGCATCATTGACGAAAATGTCGCCGTTCTGTGTTCCAGGGCCCGCGGTGTTGATCGTAATGTTGTTGGTCACCAACTGGGCGGACAGTGTCGCACCGGAAATATTAGCGCCCGGTGTGCTGCCAATGATGAAATTCGATGGGTCGATCAGCCATCGACCGGTGTTTCCCGATGCGGCGCTTGTAGTGATTCGCGCGCCATCATTAATATTGACATGGGCCGCGGAGGTTTCAATAAACCCACCATTGCCACCGTTTGGTGCACTCGCATCCAGAACACCGCCGAGGGTTACGCTGCCGGTTTGCATGTCGCCCAGAAGCAAAATTGTACCGTTGTGATTTTCAATCGTCTGCGCCTGGATTATCCCGGTGTTGTTCACTGCCGTGTTGAGAAGATCGCCAGCGGCCTGCGCGGTAAGCAGCACGCGTCCGCCATCAGCGCGAATCATTCCGCTATTTTCTACCAGCGCGTTGACTGCGCCTTGCGATATCGAAACATTCAATAAGCCATCGCCTGCCACATCAAGCGTGAGGGCTTCACCGCCTGCCAGCACTACGCTCCCCAGTCTTGCCGAAATGACGCCATCGTTGCTCACAGCACGTCCCATCAACGCAACATAGCCACCATCGCGAGCAGTGATCGCGCCGCGGTTAATGACCGTGCCGTTACTTGCGCCGCTAAAGGCATAGTTTCCCGACATAAAATTGGCGTCGCTAATACTCATTGTCGATGCGACCAGGCCGCCGACATTCACCGACGAGCCGTTGCCAAACAAGATGCCATTGGGGTTCAGCAAAAATACTGTACCGTTGGAAGTCAGGCTGCCTAGAATAAGCGAGGGATCTGCTCCTAACACACGGTTCAATGCAATAGAGCTGCTGCCGGGCTGCACAAACTGCACCGACTGATCCGCTCCGATGTTAAAACTTTGCCAGTTGATGACAAGGTTAGAACTTGATTGTGTGATGGTCGTATTATTGCCGGTCTGCACGATGTTTGCGTTGCCCGCAGCGACAATACCGCCTGTTGGCGAAACCGATTGCGCATTCGCGGCGGTGGCCATGGCAAACAACATGGCAGCGCTTAGCGAATGCATTGCAATACCGGTTTTGCGATAGTTTTTGGCAGGCATTTTTTTGTCGCCGATATTTCCGCTGTTAAGCAATAGCGCAGGCATGTTGCCCGTGTTTAATATGGAGTGTTCAATGAAGCTCATAAGGTGATCCTCGAATACGTTTTCAGCATGGTGAGTAGGGGGCTGACCAACCAGCATCAGAAATATTTGATGGCCTGAAACCAGAAGCGTCCGGATTTGTCGGGTGCAGAGATCGCATCTTCATTTCCGAGCTTGACCGCGTAATACATCCGCAGAGAAAAGTTGCCCGGATCGTTCCACATCGCGCCAACACCGGCTGAACTTAGGCTTCTACGGTTGTTGCCAGAAAACCAGGGGTCCTTGTTTACAGTGATACTTCCGCCATCCACAAAACCGAGTAGATGTATTTGACCCCGCGCACGCTCCGAAAGGCGGGCCAACAAATATCGGGCTTCCAGATTCAAGACATAGCCCTCGTCGCCGAATCCTTCGCCTTGGGGATAAGCACGAACACCGTCCATGCCACCGAGTACAAATTTTTCCGAAGGATCCAGATTTTTTGAAGCCCATTGCGCATTGGCCGATGCATACAAAGACCAGGAATCACTGAGGCGCTGTAATCGCGAGCCATTAAACACGAGTTTGTTGTACGACCCATTGGTTCGGGCACTCGCTGAATCTGCAGCCAAGGCCAATGGCGTTTGGATGTCGAGTGAACCGGCAGAAAAGCCAAAATAAAAACTGCTGGTACCGCCACCACCAAAGTTGTCTTGATGATTGCCGTAAAGCGATGCCGTAGCAACCCTGGCTTGCGCGTCCCGATTGGCAATTGGGAACAGATCTAACCTGTCTTCCAGTGTTTTGTCGTCATAAGCCAAACCGAAATACAAATTGTTGTCGCGCGAGCGAATCAAAGGCATAAAGCCGTAAACACTTGCAATGGTGGCCGTTCCGTTCGCACCCAGCAATTCAAATTGTTCGCCGAGTTGGTACTCGAGTCTGCTGTAGGCAACACCTGCGGTTACGCGACCAAACATCATCTGATAGGAAGCCCGACCGTAGCTCAAACCCGAACCCGAGGTCACCGCGCGTAAAGAAAATACATCGCCACGCCCTGCTAAATTATTCAAGTTTACCGTTGCACCCAATCGGTATTCGCCGGTATAAGGATTCCCGGCATTATCGATATCTACTAGCCCACTCACGCGCTTTCCGGGTGTGACATCCACTATCAAATCCGATGTGCCGGGCATGGTGCCGGGAACCAAGGTCGAGCTTACTTTTACACCAGAGATATCCGATACCAGCAATAAGCTATTTTCCAATGGCTCGATCGTTATCACTTCACCACTGTCCAGACCGGTAAGGCGATTATTGATCAAACTATCGTTTAAATTGGATTTATTGTGCAAGACCACTTTACCGAAACTGCCTTCGCTAACAGCAATCGTTACCACATGGTTGCTAATGTCTTGCGCCGGCAGATAAGCCCGCGCCACAAAGTAACCATGGTTACGGTAATGTGCGGTAATACGGCCTGCCATGGCTTGGAGTTCCTGAAGTGTTACCTCCGCTCCTGGCGTAAAGCGAGCGACAGTTTGCAGCTCGGTGGCAGCGTAAATATGTTCGCCAGAGAATCGCAACTCATTGACCAACACGCTTGTAGAAGCTGCACTAGGTGTGACCGGCGGGCTGCCTTCCTCGATACGAATTTGCGGCTGGGTTTTTTGCGGGACAGCAGGTGGCTCTAGCTGACGAAGTTGACTACCTGCGCCCGGAATTTGCTGGGCCAGCAAACTTTGGCTGAGTGCCATCATCGCCAACGGCAAGAGCTTGGTTCTTAGTTTCATTTTCCGATCCCTGAATAATTTTTAAGTCCTGACTCATCGGTATGGAGCATGAAAACCAAATAGCCGACTATGCAAAATGCATCTCACTAAGCCAACACCCGGAATAGCTGTTGGAACAGCAACTTTTTATGAATATTTCTTCCATCACGATCGTATAAGTGTGTGTGTGGGGTCTGTTCGCTAGCGCTCTTAGTGTATTTATTGATGGCGAACGTTTAGTAAGTCTTCAGTTTGTGAAGGATGCTTGAAGTGCAGGTTTTTGCAGGCATGTACTTTTGCATCCGGCCGCAATATTTTTTCGATTTGGCATAGGAAGTGGATCAGTATGTGCCGCAAGAGCTTCATTGAGACAGAGCTTTAAAATTACGTAAAAACAAGTCCGTGAATGCAGGACTAGCTCAATAATCCTTGCATTCTTTATTTTTATAGAAAAAAGCAGTATGTTTTTTTGTGTGAATGGCGGTTACTTGAATATCGGCAGTTCATCTAGCAAACTCAATGCCCACCGCACAACACTCACAGGATTAGTCATGGCCATTAAATCATTGAAAGAATTTCTGGACAGCTCCGAACAAAAAGATATCAGTCCTGAAGCCTTCGAGCTTGAAAGCTCGCATCTGCTGGAAGTTAAATTGAATGGCCGAGTCTGGTCGAAAGCCGGTTCAATGGTGGCATATCAAGGCGCCGTTAAATTTATCCGGCAAGGAGTGAGGGAGCAGGGGCTGGGTAATTTGCTGAAAAAAGCACTCAGTGGCGAAGGCATGCAATTGATGAAGATGGAAGGCAATGGCCGGGTTTATGTTGCCGATGCCGGCAAGAAAATTACTTTGCTGCGTTTGAACGGCGAGTCGATTTTCGTTAACGGTAATGACGTTCTGGCATTTGAAGACGGTATTGAATCCAATATCACCATGATGAAACGCATGGCCGGCATGATGTCGGGTGGTTTGTTCAATGTAAAACTCAGCGGCAATGGCGTGGTCGCGATTACATCGCATTACGAGCCGCTAACCTTGCGCGTGAGTGCACAAACCGGCCCGGTATTTACCGACCCGAATGCGACGGTTGCCTGGTCGGGTGGATTAACGCCGGATTTTGTTACCGATATTTCACT
>JAYSXB010000002.1:0-2466 GCA_043717775.1 Arenimonas sp. | reverse complement strand
AAAACAAACCTTTCGTGATTCTGCCCAAGGCTTAATTGCACCATGCAGTTAACACTGGAAAATCCGGATTTTCGCTATTTGTTGCGCGGCGTTGGCGCAGACGGTGTTTTAGTCAACGATAAAACACTCAATGGCAGTTTTATTCTTACGCCACACGAACTTGTAGAAAACTGGCGACCTGCTTCAGTCCATGAGCTTGTTGCAGACGATATGCAAGCCTTGCTTGATTTGAACCCGGTGCTGGTAATTTTAGGCACTGGCACGCGCCAGCAATTCCCGTCCGCTGCCGTTCTGGCCGCCTGTCTCACGTGCGGCATCGGCATTGAGGTAATGGACAACGCTGCCGCTGCCCGTACTTTCAATGTGTTGGCTACTGAAGGCCGCAAAGTGGTTGCTGGTTTTATTATCTGATGCCTGCAAAACGCGACTGCGTTTTTTTTCTGATGCTGCTGTCACTTTTATTGCCTGTTATTTTTTTGCCCGGCTGCGTTTTCTTCAGAAAACTTAACGATGCCGAACGCTATGCATCGTGGTCAAAAAAACATGGTGATGAAATTCTCGCCTATCAAAGTTTTCTGGATCACAAAGCCGTTGGCGATATTATTCCGCTGTCGCAATTATTAAAATCGGCACGTGACTGGAAAAAATGCCGTGCCGAAGCATTTACGATGCCGCTGAAAGAACTCTGGCCGAATATTGTTCCGACGTTAATAGCTGTAAAAAAATTCAAATCGGAAGCCGTGTTGATAAACCCGGTCGCCGCTTCGGTCTATCGAGACCCGATCTTGAATGCTTGCGCAGGTGGCAGCCCGAAAAGTAAACATATGCAATTGAATGCCATTGATTTCGATATTGATGCAAGTCCTGAATCACTCGAAACCTTATGTCATGCCTGGCGAACCCAAGGCGCTGAATTAAAACTCGGGCTCGGATTTTATACCCCGACCCGCATTCATTTGGACACCCTTGGCTACCGAAGCTGGGGCACAGATTTCACCCATAAGACCTCGCTTTGCCTGCAAGATAAGTGACATATTGACCGTAGTGTCGGCACCGCCCAGCTTTTTCGCCATGTGAAACCAAGGTGGGCGGTGCCCACCCTACGCAACCCAAGTCACATTCCTGTCACAAAAATGATATCTACTTGCAGCTACCCCCGACCTTTGTCACGGTGCCTTGTGCTTAAACGAATTCTGATTGTTGACGACGAACCCGCCATTCGCGACATGGTGGCCTTTGCGGTGCGCAAGGACAACTATGAGCCGGTGCATGCCGGTGATGCCCGTGAAGCCCAGGAAGCCATCGCCCAGAAGGTCCCGGATTTAATTTTGCTGGACTGGATGCTACCTGGCACCAGCGGCCTGGAATTAGCGCGCCGGTGGCGTCGTGATGAACTCACCCGCAGCGTTCCGATCATCATGTTGACCGCGCGTGGCGAAGAAAACGATCGTGTTAGTGGCTTGGAATCGGGTGTTGATGACTACGTTATCAAGCCTTTTTCGGCTCGCGAATTATTGGCCCGAATCAAGGCTGTGCTTCGGCGCTCGCGCGATGACGAAGACGATGGCTCGGTCACCGTCGGCGATGTGCGCATTGACGGTGCCGCGCACCGGGTTTATGCCAACGAACAAAGTGTGCATGTAGGCCCGACTGAATATCGTTTACTGCATTTTTTTATGACCCACGCCGACCGCGTTTATACCCGCAGCCAGCTGCTGGACTACGTTTGGGGCGGCAGCGTGTATGTTGAAGAACGCACGGTCGATGTGCATATTCGTCGCCTGCGCAAAGCACTGGAACCATTTAAACTCGAAGATATGGTGCAAACCGTGCGCGGCGCAGGCTATCGCTTCTCTGCCTTGCGTTAAACTGCGGCATGGCCAAAATTATCAGCACGATTAGAGAACAGCAAACGCTAAGGCGCATATTTTTATTTTTGATAATCGCCGCGCTCATTGGCTGGGCGAGCGGTTTTTTGCTGCCCGCACTTATCATTGCTGCCTTGCTTGTCATCCTATGGCAATACTGGCGGGTAAATCATCTACTCATGCGAACGCGAGCCAACGAAACCTTCGACAACACGGTATCGAAAGATATCTATCAGCAACTTGAAAACCAGCTAGCCCACCGCGAACAGTCAGCCAGACAGCGTTCACGTCGCTTGTTGAGTCTACTGCGTGCGTATCGCCAAGCCGGTGCTGCCCTGCATGACGGCGCGCTGATTGTTCAGCGCAATAGCAGCCAAATTCAGTGGTTCAATAAAGCGGCAAAACGATTTTTAGGTTTGAATTACCCGCGCAGTTTGGGTACCAATCTATTGATTCATCTCGATAGCCCGCGCGTGCATGAATGGTTTTTAGCCGGTGATATGGAAGAGCCGCTAATGGATTTGGCCTGTCCGCAAGATGAAAATATTCGTCTCAGCCTGCGCCTGCTGCCCTATTCCAATGAACAATTTCTGGTCGT
>JAYSXB010000001.1:0-6319 GCA_043717775.1 Arenimonas sp. | reverse complement strand
AGCGCAGCAAGACTTACATCACCGGAGAAAAATATTATTTTGCAGTCGCTTTGTAAGAAATCGCATTCTGGGGCGTCTGTATGGATATACCCACCCTGTGGGAGACGAGGATGTCATTATTGCCACTACCCGATTGGAGCGTCTTAGTGACCGAAGTTTCCCCGTCTGACAAACCAGAGGTCCTCGCCCGCCTTTACGGGCCGCTTGTGTTCAAGGCGGCGTATCGTGTGCTTGGCGACGCATCGCAGGCCGAGGATGTGCAACAGACCGTGTTCTTGAAACTGATCGAATCGAAACCGAAGGAAGTGGATTCATGGCCTGCGTATTTGGCTGCTTCGGCAGTGCGTGGTGCGATTGACCTGCTTCGACGTCAGCAGCGCTGGTGGTGTTTGTTGCCGCTATGGGATTCGCAAGAACTCTGCACCGATGAGTCGCCAGAGCAAGTCGGAATGGATCACGAACGCCGAAAGTGCTTGCGAGCTGCGCTAGCGAAACTACCGCAACGCGAAGCGCAGTGCTTTGGCATGCGCCATCTTGAGGGAATGGAAATTGGCGAGATTGCACAAGTAATGGAACTCAGCGAGAACAACGTCAATGTCACTCTGCACCGTGCCCGCCGTCGGCTTGAGGCGCGTCTAGATGAAACCGCAATGGAGCGTAAGCCATGAATAATCAATTCGACCATGAACTCTCTGGACCACTGGCAGCGCTGGTACGCAGTATCGATGAGGCGCCTTCGACTGCAACAAGCACTGCACAAGAACGATTGATCGCGCGCATGCAAAGTACAGCAAAACCAGTGCGATCAAACTCTCGCCGTTGGCTGGCGTTTGCTGGTACGACGGCAATTGCACTGGTAATAACTGTGATCGGTCCGATGCTGTCCGGCGGCGGTGTTGCATTCGCGGCGGTGCAAAATCATTTTTCCCATTTTGATAACTTGGTGATGACCATCACCCAAAGTTTTAAAGGGCAGCCGATTCAAAGCTCGGAAATCATCGTCAATACTCAGGGCATAACACGTACCAATGTTGGCCAACACCTCAGTATTATTGTCGATCCTAAACATGGGCGCGTATTAACTTTATTGCACGATTCACGCGAAGCCATGCTGACGTCTATTCCAAAGTCGCAGCCAAAAAATCAGAAGCAACTAAGCTGGCTTGAAGAACTTCGTAACTTTAAGGGCGAGGCTACACTGCTGCCAAACAAGCGCATTATTGAAGGCCAATCAGCACAAGGCTGGGCGTTAAATCTACAGGGACTCAAAATGGAAATTTGGGCTGACGCAAATGGGCTACCCTTACAGATGCGGCAAGAAGGGGGCACAGAACTGCTTATAGACTATCGCTTTAAATTTGACCAAGAAGACATGGATAAGCAACTAAGCAGTGCTCCACCGTCGGACTACAAACTGGTACAGCCTGATAAGGATTAAACACATCAATATTGAATATGTATTAATCCAATGGTCTTTACGGGTTATAGCTAACCGACACCAGTCGTGCTTTTTTGCCAAGCGTAATCACATAAAGGCGATCAAATTCGTTTTCGCCAATCGGTGTGACATCGACATTGCTTAGATGTTTGATGATCTCGGGTACGGTATTGCTATGGCCGACAATCAAAACGGTTTCGCCACGATGTTTCTTCTGGATTTCTCTCAGTAAGTCTGAAGTATAAGTCTTGGTGTTCTCTTTCGTCGCAGGACGCACTTCCAGTTGCAATCTTGCTTGTGTTGCTGAAGGTAATCCCGTTTGCTGAGTACGTTTGTATTGGGTGGTGTAAACAGCTTTGAGATTGCAATCCTTCAAAATGGTAGCGAGTTTATTTGCCCGGGCAATACCTTGTTCGCTCAGGCTTGGATCTTTAGGGTCATCTGTTGATTTTTCCGCATGGCGTACCACGATGATCAGGGTGTCGGCAGCAATAGTGCTTGTAGAAAAAAGAGCTGAAAAGAGTAAAAAAATTACAGCTGAACATTTCATTGTATTTCTCCATTCTTCATAGTTCGTATTCCGATTGAAGTCGGGATCCAAAACAATTACGAGACAACATTTCAATCAATCTTCGTATAGAGCTTCTGGGTCCCTTTTTCAACGGGGTGACGCAGATGAAAATAACACTATTTTTAAATAACAAAATCTACGTCGTCCCGACGAAAGTCGGGATCCAGAAGTTCGAACCATACGGCATTGCAACTGCGCTTCGGACTCTGCTTCTAGGCCCCGTTTTTCAACGGGGTGACGATTTAATTACTGAGTAAGTTTTTCTTCTCTCGCGGGCAAATCATCCCCTACCCGCCACATCGTTTCGTTTAATGTTTGCATTAATGCTTCCACTTCCGCGCGGCCTGCCGTTGAGTGAATGGGCAGCGCGAGCATGTCACCCGCTTTAGCCCAGCTTAGAATGGTTCGCACCGCTTCTACTTCATCCAATTGAATCATTATATTGCTTTCAGGTACGCCATGTTCAATTAAGGCATTTTGCAGAATGGCGGCAACTTCACCGGCTTCGCGGCCACGAATGAAGCCGTCAATATCTTTTAATACAATAAAATCCGGCTTGAAGTTGGCCGCGACTTTTGCAAGTTCACGAATATCACTATCTTCGCGATTTCCGGCCTGACCCAACAATAAAGCCAAACGACCAGTCGCTTGCTGGCTTTGCACAATACTCAGAAATCCATGCAAGCCCTCAGGGTTGTGCGCATAGTCGATCAATACGCTGGCGCCACCGATATTCCAGCGTTGTAGCCGACCCGGGTTGTCGCTGTTCTGCGAACCAAAACGCTGCATCGTTGTTTTAATAGCAGCAAGTTCAACGCCTAAACTGAAAGCAATACAGGCAGCGGCAGCAAGGTTTTCGATATTGTATCGAGCACTACCATTCATGCTTAAAGGCATGTCGCTAATTGCACCAAGATCAATACCATTCAAATAAAGATGCGTGTTGATTAGCTCGCAAACCGCACCGCCACTTTTTTTCAACTCAAGAATATGCGAATTATTTTCCTGCATTGAAAAATAGGCAAGGCGACATTTAAATCGTCCGGCCTTTTGCATGAGCACGGCATCGTCGGCATTCAATACCAACACACCATTGTCATTCAAGGCACGGGCAACGGTAAGTTTTACATCGGCCAATCCGGACAGATCGTGAATACCGTACTCACCAAAATGATCAGCGCTGATATTGGTTACGGCAGCAACATTGACTTCTTGCACCGCAAGGCCACGCCGCAAAATTCCGCCGCGCGCAGTTTCCAGAATGCCCGCTTGCACAGCGCGGTTGCGAAGAATGGAGCGCGCTCCCATTGGACCGGAATAATCGCCTTCTTCGTAACAAACACCATCTAAAAATAAACCGTCGGTGCAGTTGTGGCCCGTATGCCAACCCTGTTGGCGACACATGGCGGCAACCAAGCGCGTGGTGGTGGTTTTACCATTGGAACCCGTGATAAAGGCGGTAGGAATGCGTGATGATTTTTGCCAATCAATGGCATTAATTTCCGGCAAGGCTTCCATCAACCAGGTTTGACTTCCCTGCCCTTCGCCGATGGAAAAAAACTCGTCGTCATTAAAAGTGGGCAGGTTTTTTTCAAGGGATGCGTTTATCAAGCCCAGTAAATGTGGATTTTCTTCGGCTTTCGCCATTTTTTTCAAAGTCGCCAATGCTGCTTCATCATCAATCAGACTGGGCATGGCGGGCGAATAGTTTTCCTGCTCACAAGCAGTTGTTTTCAACCATGCCCACTCATTAATTTCGGTGCCGGTATAGAGCAGATCGGCTGGCGCTGAAAATACCAGGCTCGCGCCGGTTTTATGTTTACGAATCACAAAGTCCGGAATGCTCCAATGCAAATGCGCACAGGCTTGCAGTACATGCATTTGCCAGACGGCCAATAAATTATCAGAGGGAATTTCTCCACCCAATGTTTCAAGCGCAACACCACAGCCCGGCAAATATAAATTTGGTCCGGTCAATCGACGTGAATCGCGAAAACCCTGCTCGCTTACAATCATTATCAATCGTCAGATTCGCGCGAGATGAAAATACCGCGCTCGTCGCGTGAAATACCTTCCATCATGGCAAACGTATTATCTTCGACAATAGTTTCAGACACTGGTGCCGTGGTTACGGCAACACGTTCCGGCATTGCACCTTCTGGACGGAATTTGATAATTTGTTTCCATGAACGCACCAATGCATCAGCAAAGATCAGCATTAAATCGCCAGGCTGGCCCATTCGCAATGCCGCATCGATAGCTTCTTGTTCGTCAGGAATAATCGATATGGCCGATTCAGGAACGCCTTTTTCTTTCAAGGCACGTGATTGAATCATCGGCACTTCATCGCCATCGCGGCCGCGCAAACTATCGTCGCGACGACAAATATAATGATCAAAACGTCCGGCGACTGCATCGGCAATCGCTACTAAATCCTCATTGCGTCGATCACCGGGCCCTGCCAACACGACAATGCGGCGACCAGTAACATCGAGGCGTTGAGCCAAATCCGCCATCACCGACACCGCGTGTGCGTTATGGCCGTAATCGAACAAGACTTTGAACGGATGCTCGTTGAATACATTCATTCTGCCCGGCGCTTGGAAGAACGTAGTGTCGAAAGTTCGCAAGCCCTGACGAATGGAATCGAGTTTGATACCGAGCGAAAATGCCATGGCGGCAGCGAACATCGCGTTTTGCACATTATGCAAAGCACGGCCTTCCAACGTTGCCGGAATTAAATGCGTCCATAGCAATGGAATATGGCTGCCCTTGTCGTAAAGCGTAATCATTTGACCGTTGACGCCATCTTCAAGCGCGCAGGCTCGGCCACCGGCACGAATATGCTCACGCACCAAACCATGCGAAGGATTAAGCGTGACATAGCAAATCATTTTTGCATCGGTGTAGCCCGACATCTTTAATACGTTCGGATCATCGGCATTCAATACCGCACAATCTTTCGCGACTTCGACCACGATGCGTTTTACCTCGGCGAGTTGTTCGAGTGTATCGATGCCTTTCATGCCGAGATGATCCGATTGCACGTTCAGAACAGCACCGACATTCACTTCGCTCACGCCCATACCGGCACGCACTAAACCGCCGCGTGCGGTTTCTAAAATGGCGATATCAATTTGTGGATCCGACAACACCATTCTTGCTGAAACTGGCCCGGTCATGTCGCCTTCAACCGTACGTTGGCCGTCAATGTAAACACCATCTGTCGTCGTCAGACCTGGCGTATAACCAGCCATCTTGGTGATGTGCGCGAGCATGCGAGCAGTCGTTGTTTTACCATTGGTACCGGTCACTGCTGCAATCGGTACGCGTGCGTGCGAGCCTTGTGGAAACAGCATATCGATCACCGGACCTGCAACATCGCGCGGCGTGCCTTCACTCGGCGCCACATGCATGCGGAAGCCAGGTGCTGCGTTCACTTCACAAATGCCACCGCCAATATTGCGATAGCTTTCGGCAATATTGGTGATCAAGAAATCAACGCCACCAACATCAAGACCAATCGCGCGAATCGCACGCACTGCCATGTCGCGGTTATCGGGATGAATCACGTCGGTAACATCGGTCGCCGTACCGCCGGTGGAAAGATTGGCAGTCGAACGTAGATAGACGGTCTCGCCATCTTTCGGCACCGAATCAGCGGTGTAACCAACACGCGTCATCATCATGTTCGCCTGGGCATCGAGCTCCAAGCGCGTCAATACTTTTTCATGGCCAACGCCACGACGCGGATCAAGATTCACCACATCGACTAATTGCGAAATAGTATGCACGCCGTTGCCGACCACATGGCCCGGTGTGCGTTTGGTGGCAGCGACAAGTTCACCATTCACCACGAGCAAACGATGGTCGTCGCCTTCCATAAAAGTTTCAACGATAACCGATCGTGAATGTTCTTTTGCTTTCGCGAAACCTTCGGCCACTTCGTCGTCGGTCATCAGGCGAATGGAAATGCCGCGACCATGATTACCGTTATAGGGTTTTGTCACGACGGGAAAACCGATACGACGCGCAGCGCGAATGGCGAGCGATTCGGTTTGTACTAATTCTTGGCGCGGTACGGGCAAGCCAAGCGAGCCGAGAATTTTATTGGTTTCTTCTTTGTCACTGGCTAACTCAACCGCGATATGCGGCGTTTTGCCGGTGATGGTGGCTTGAATACGTTGCTGATATTTTCCGTGGCCCAATTGTACGAGTGACTGCTCATTCAAACGCAACCAGGGAATATTTCTTTCTTCGGCGGCTTTTACAATCGAAGCAGTTGATGGCCCGAGCGCGCGGCGCTGTGC